>URDQ01000015.1 GCA_900546675.1 uncultured Porphyromonas sp.
CCACCACTCGTCAGCCTTAGCTTGTTCGTGCTCAGTCAACCCATTAAGTCGTTCGCTGAAGAGCGTCTTGGAGTGGCGATTTTCAAACCTATTCGTCAGTGCACGAGCAATCTTCTTAGCCTGCAGGGCATCGATGGTGGGGTCGAAGCCGACGTTGAGCAGGATCAGCGAATGGACATTTCCCCGCACATCACGATAAGACTCCTTCAGTCGATAATAAGGAGCCTTCTCGCCGATGGCTGGATTGAAACGAGTCTGAACATTTGCGTGCATGGCGCAAAGTAACAACAAATATTTCACCCAAAAGTGTCCTACAAATCGGAATTAGCTCCGCTCACCGAAAGCCCCCTTTGAAACTCAATCAGTTACGACTCTCGCCTCCTCAAATATCGGGGCAAAACGTCCCGAAATTCATTTTTGCCGTGAAACTTGGGTTAGCTCTGTATCCGACTTTTCAAGAAGAGCCGAGTCTGTGGAGTCTATTGCCATATATGGGTAATATGATAGACTACGCAACTCTTCAGGAGTGGCTGACTGGGCTACAAAGTCGTATACCAGAGGAGCTCCATCAGCAGTATCGCACTCTTCGGGGTGTACTGATGTAAACTGCTTTGATGCCCATAAGATATCAGCTGGGATACCTGCAGCTCCTGCTGGGCAATACTGTTGGGTAGTGGATTTAGCACTAGTGGTAATCGATGTCTGCATAGGTGGTGTCGTTCTTAGTTTGCTCATGTCGTGTTTTGCTCTGCTAGTAAGTTGGTTATTTGGTAGTTTGAGATATAGTTACTATCTTTGCTGGCAAGAAAGGACGTATATCTCAATGTAAGTCTCACCTAAGCGTCGTGAACGAGGTAACAGCATTTGAGATGTATGTCCTTTCTGTCATTCTATAGTTGGGGGACCTGAAATGATGTCCTTAGGTTTCTTCCCTTCAATGGTGTATAGAACCTCTTTGAAGTCATACTTGCGGTGAACCTTGCAGTTGAGGTAGTAAGTCTCTCCCCCAATCTTTGTCTCATAATAGGTAAAACAGGCTGCTTCACGAATATGCTTAATGGTACCATCAGCACGTTGACGTAGCTTGCCCCAACCGATGTAGCGCATCTCTATAGGGTCGCCAACTTTGTAATCACATAGCCAGCGCTGTATGTTGGAATCTTCTATGGCGTGCTCTTGGATGCTCTTTAGGGAACTACGCAAGATGAGCATCAGCCCTGTTACAGCATTGCTACTATCGACTGCTTTCCCTTTGAAGGGATCGATTTGCGCTTTCTTTTCTCTAACAGCATCTTTTGCACTAGCCTGCACCTGCTTTAGATCATCTATTCCCTCTAGCTTGCTGTGTATCTCGCACTCGAGGTTGTCGCCTAGGGAGGTGGCGAGGTGGGGGTTGAGGCAGTGCTTGTAGCCACGCTTGCCGTAGTAGGGGTGGTGCGGGGGGAAGATGACGCCCTCTTTGCCGGGGTTGTAGCGGAAGATGCTGGCTTTGCCCTGCGTCATATCGTCGAAGACGTCTTGCGCCCGCTGGCTATTGGACAGGGGGAAGTCCTCTTTAAGAACCGGTATGACGTGACAGCGACAGTTCCAGCCGTTGGGCGGGAAGGCGGTGTCCCAGAAGGGGTCGCTCATGGGCAGCGTCACCCCCTCGAGGGCAGCATGCTCGGGGCGCACCTTATCGTCTAGAGCGGTGCGGTACTGCTGTGAGCTTAGTCACTTGTAGCATACTCTCTGACACTTATCTACTCTACCCTACTGAGTATAAGCGAGGATTGGGCGGATGAAGGCTATGGATCTATGTATAAAAGAGCCCCCGCACGACTCTACGATGAGAGCGTGCGGGGGCTGACG
The DNA here is from genome assembly GCA_900546675.1 of uncultured Porphyromonas sp. Taxonomy (GTDB): domain Bacteria; phylum Bacteroidota; class Bacteroidia; order Bacteroidales; family Porphyromonadaceae; genus Porphyromonas. The sequence goes on from URDQ01000015.1 coordinate 1,852, forward strand.
CTATATTTAGGAGCTATTAAAGCCCTATTTAATCTGTTCTAAACGGTCAGGCTTAGTACTGGATGGAGAGACCCATCAGAGGCGCATGCTGCTGCGCACCATAGACGTCACGCTCACCGAGGTTGCCCGAAGGGATGGGGCGGACGATGGTACACTTGATCGCCTTAGCAGGGTCGAAGTAGACAATCTTGACGATGTGGTCAGGCTTGATGTGATAGAGATCACAGAAAGTCTGCTCGGTGATCGCCTTAGCAGCCTTCACCTGATTGTATATATCGAAGTCCTTGAAGATGATATCGAAGGTGATCTCATAGGGACCCGAATTCTTGCTCCGGATGACGGAGGCTATATCCATTAACTTGTGCTGTGTCATTGTTTGATACGATCTAAAGGTTCATTATTTACGCTGACCATCAGCATACTCTATGTACTCGACGGGGAAGTACTGCTTGGGGTCCTCCACCTGAAGTAGGTGATAGAGGCTAAACTCGTAGACCTCACCCATATGGCAGTCAGAGGGCGAGAAGGGGAAGGCGAGGTTGCCCGCCGTAGCGATACGTCCCTCGTAGCCGAAGTGTAGCATCGTACTACGTGCGAAGCTACAGATCGTGTCAGCCTCCTTCTGCGTCTTAGCCACAGCCTCGATGACGACCATAAGCTCTGAACCCATATTGCCATCGATGCCATCAAACATACTCATGACGCCGTTCTTGCCGTAGATCTTGAAGTCGAGGTAGTAGTCCTTGATCCCGTAGTTGTCGAAGTTGTCCTTGACACGAGCCTTGACACTCTCGATGATGGAGTCGATCTTGCTGATCATAATCGGATCTGTCGTAGCCGCAATAGAGATGGTGCGGTAGCCTACGAGACGGGTAGCCTCGAGCTTGAGGAAGTAGCCATCGGTCGGCTCGAAGACGGTACCTGAGATCTTGACTTTGTTGTCATCAATCTGCTCGAAGTGACATCCGTGTAGATCGAGCGCACCACCAGGACCAGGAAGGTGGTAAGGATCGGTCTTCTCATAGAGCGTGTGACCAGCTACGGAGAGGGTCGTACACTTACGATCCTTGGAAAGTGGCTCGAGGACAAAGTGATCCTTGCGCAGATAGCCAAACATACAGTCACTACCGCTACCAGGCAATGCGCAGATAGCAGCACACTCGAGGATCTTACCCATGTGCAGTGCGAGTGCACGATCGAAGCCCTCCTTGATAGCAAGGCTGGCGAAGACGCTCGGGTCATACGAACGCCCTGCGATGATGACATCTGCACCACCCTTGAGTGCCTCTACAAAAGGCTCCTCGCCCATCTGAGCGACGATGCGGACGGACTCTTCGATGTCCTTCTTTGTAGCCTCGGGAGCTGGTGCTAGGGGCGTGATGTGTCCCTCGTCAAACTCACGAAGGATGGTCTCTTTGTCAAACTCAGAGCGGATGACCGCTAGGCGTAGTGAGAGCTTCTTATCAGCAATGATCTCTCGTACTATCTCTAGCACCCAGTCCACATGAGCATTGGCACCAGAGCCACCAGCAGAGCCAACGACTACGGGCACTTTGTTCTCGACACCCGCCTGGATCATAATCTCTAGGTCACGCTTCACGGAGTTGCGATCGGTGAAGCTCACGCCTGCCCCTAGGTAGTAAGGACCTGGATCTGTCGAACCAGCATCTGCTGCGATGACGTGGGGCTTGCGCTTCATTCCCTCACGGAAGGATGCCTCGGGGAATCCATACCCGAGGATCGCTGTCGTGGAGAGTACTCTTATTTCGTCTGTTATTGGAGTCATATCTCGATATTATGTTTTACTGTTAGAGGTTAGCTTTTGGCTGTTAGCTAAAGTCTAACCTCTAACTTCTAATTTCTAAAATCTACTTCAGCACATCCTTGAGAGCGAGTACACGGCTCATCTCGTTGAAGATGATCATGTATCCCTCATCAACACCCATACCAGGCTTAGCTAGGCACTGGCAGGGAGATGTAGCCATAGCGATGTTGGCACAAACCTCTGCTGAGCGGTTGGTCTCATTGCAAGTACCACCTAGATAAGCGCGCATGTTGTGCTGCTTGCAGTAGAGGACAGCCTCGATAGCATTGTTGACACCACCGAGGTCAGGCGTCTTGATCTGAACCATATGTCCAGCCTTGCGCTCAGAGAAAGCGATGATATCCTCGAGCGTGTTGCACCACTCGTCAGCGACGATCTGGCACTTAGAGCCCTTGGCATCAAGTAGCTCACGGATCTTAGCTAGAGCCTCGATCTGTGGCTCACGAGCGTCCATATCTACAGGGCCCTCGACACGTAGTTCGAAGGGAGCAACGATCTCAGAGAGCTCGTGGAGATAGTCAGCGATGCGCTGGAAGTCGTTGTTGAAGACGATGCTCAGCGTACCATATACGTCGATATGGATAGCGGGCTCGTAATTGGGGTTCTGACGCATGGTGACGATACGATCACGGAGCCACTGGAGGTACTCCTTGATCTTCTCACCCTTGAGACCGACCTTGGTCTCTACATTATTAAAGAGAGCGTGTGGCAGTACGCCCACCTCCTTCATAATCATCTTATCAACGTTGAGATAGCGGTCGTCGCCACTCTGCGAGAAGATGGGAACCATCGTATCAGAGATCTTCGTACCATACTCGTCAGCGACTACCTGCGCCATCAGCTTGTGCTGGCTCTTAGCGACAGCGTCTAGACAAGCCTGTGTGACACCGTAGCGGATTGCCGTGTGGTACTTCTTGCCATCTGCATTGACGTGCTTGTCAACGAGGTCTGCCATCTCGCGGAATGAGGTGATCTCCTTGCCCTCATAGAGCGGAGCGATCTCCTTCATAATGACTGGGATAAAGCTCTCAGCGAGGAACAGGGGATCACGACCACCAGCTCCTGAGTACTGTACAGCAGCACAGTCACCGTGAGCTATAGAGCCATCCTCTAGGATAAAGAGGACAGAGATGGACTCGCCCGCCTGACGTACAGACGTAAAGCCTGGAGTCACGGGATCGCCTGAGTAAAAGGCACCATCGTTTTTAGCGCCCTTCTTGATGGCCTTCTGGTCGTCAAAGAAGAATCCTGTCTTGCCTGGGGCACAGACTACCTTCTTGATCTTCATATTACTTGGATTTATTAGATTGTTAGAATTGATTGCTAGAAAGAGTGCTACCCCCATAGGGATAGCACTACTATAGATTAAGTCTTAGGGTCTACCGACGAGGAAGCCCTTGCCAATAGCGTAGACATCGTCGATAACCATCTGGAAGCTCACGGGACGATTTTCGAAGCGTGAACGCTCCTCAAGTCTCTCACGATGGAAGGCCTTGAGATCCTCCGTAAAGGGTAGATTACCCGTGTCGAGGATACGTACGGCACCATTGTCATCACGAGCAGGTAGTACCTTGCCCGCATTGTAGCGACTAGGCGCAAAGGGGATGTCCAGCACACCTGCCTCAAAGGCAGCAACCGTGCCGAGAGCTAGATCGCCCTTGCCCAGCTCGAAGACCTTGTCGAGGATGCACTTCGTCTCTCGGACGATCACATCAGACTCATGCTCTACCACAGGAATGTCTATGAGTGACTGATCACGAAGCATAGAGATGACCTGCTTGGTAGCACGTAGTCCAGCGGCGTTTGCCTCCTTGGTGGGGACACCCATCGCCTCGTGTGGTGTCTTGACAATAACCTTAGTAGCCTTGGCTAGAGCAGCCGTAGCTGAGCCCCAAGAGATGACACCAAAGGCCTTTGCCTCGTCCTGTGGGAAGCCACCCATCCACTGGTGGAAGACGGTCGTAATGCGTACATCGTCGTAGCCATACTCCTTGAGATAGCTATTGGTCAACTCGCGGAGCGAGCGAATAGCTGCAACATCTTGGATCACATTACCGCACTGACCATAGCCCACGGTAATATCCTTGACACCCTGCTCAGCGGCGAGAAGTGTCTCGATGACGGCCACTGCGTTGGAGATACAGGGAGGAATAAGCGTACCAGTCAGAGGGCCAAACGGCTCGCGGTTGATGCTCACGCCAGCCTCCTCGTACATACCTACGAGGCGATCCGTGTACTGCCAGTACATAATAGTTTTCTCGAGGGAGAAGTTCTTGGAGTAAGGGATATTGTACGAGATACCGCCACCCTCATAAGAGGTAAAGCCACCAGCGATAGAGATCTCTGTAAGGAGACGTGCGTCAGGCGTACCGTGGCGCACCTGTACAGGGTTCTTGAGTGCAGAGGTAACCGTACGGCAGATCTTCGTACCGTAGTTGACGATCGGGAAGCCGTTGAGCATAGATCGTCCCGACTCCTTACTCTTGATGATGCCGTTCTCAGCCTCGTGGTAGCGGTTGAGACGTGTGTAGCTATCGACCGTCGAGGGGAGCAGATCAGCACCGCCCTCCTCTTCTAGAAACTGCAAGAGCTTGATGTGCTCCGTATATAGAGCCACACCAGCACGAGGCTGTATGAGCGTGCGCCCCTCAGCGTCTGCCTGAGCGAGCTTGCGTCCGAAGATTTTCTCCTCGGGGATTGACTTTTGAAATTCGACAGCCTCTTCAAAGTTGACATCTTTGCCCGTAGGCCATGAGGCGAGAACCTCCTTGCGCTCCTTGTAGAAGGTATCGTTATCTATGCGCTTATTCCTAAGTTCCATGTGATAGGGGAATCTGTATGAGTGATTGAGTCTTTTTGTATGTCTATATTATATAGGTAGTACCTCTCGCTGAAGAATCGTGAGAGCTACCTCGGGAGCTACCTGACTGAGTAGTCCCATACTCGCTATGATGTAGCGCTTGTCTAGGTAAAAGTGTGGCTCCTTGGGCTTCGCATACTCGTATCTCTGAGGGTTAAAGCGACTCCCCGAGAGGATACGTGCAGGATCAGAACTATTGATTAGTGCGCCCCCGATACCAATGAGTCGTGGTACCTGAGTCAAATCCTTACCAACGAGTGTAAACATCTCGCCTACTGGTGTGTAGACCTTGCTAATGACACCAGAATGACGCTCCACGGCTATGTCTACAGCACTATGTGCTAGTGCCTCTTCGATGACCTGCTCCTGTGAGCCAGGCTCTGCAACCGTGTCGGGATTAGCTGCACAGCGCTCTACCCAGTCCACGATCGCCTCAGGCGTGACACCATAAGCTCGTGCTAGCGCCTTGACATCGGTCTCGTCTTCCAGTGCCTTCAAGCTGTAGCGCATCCCGAGGTCACCCTCTACTGTACGCTTGCTGTAAGGCTCGGGGATGCCTTTGATCAGGACATTGTCCATCGATGGAGCTCCGTCAGTCATCGAGTAAATGTCAGTCGTGGCTCCACCTAGGTCTACCGCCATCAGGTCGCCCCACCCTGGGTGTTCCTCATCGATGCCCTTGCTCAGTAGCTCGCACGCTTTGAGAACCGCAAAGGGGGTCGGGATAATCTCTAGCTCAGCACGCTGCTGCACAGCGCCCAGCCCCTTGGCATCGATGATGCGACTGATGAAGAGATCCATAATGCACTGACGAGCGGGCAGGATGTTAAGCTGTCCGAACTCGGGCATCACATTCTCTGTGACGACGCACTTCTTGTCACACTGAGCAAATATCTCCTCCAGGTCATAGGAGGCAGACTTATTGCCCGCTGCGACGATTGCGAAGGGTCTATCGATCTCTGCCAGACGACGTGCATTAGCGAGGATTACCTCCTTGTTGCCACCATCGGTACCACCGCAGAGTAGCACCAGATCTGGGTTGATCTCATAGATCTCCTCCTGCTCGGCATGAGAGATCTCATAGGCGTAGGTCTTAACTACCTTAGCTCCAGCCGAGGAAGCCGCCATCTTGGCCGCCTTGGAGGTGAGCGAAGGCACTAAGCCCAGCGCTACCATCTTGAGTCCACCAGCCGCACTACTGCAAGAAAGCAATCGGTCGTAGTGAGCATCAGGGTGCTGCGCCAGTATCTTCTGCCAGGCATTGTTAAAGCCCTCCAGCACATCAGTCGTGATGGTGGTAAAGGCAGAGGCTGTCGCCACTATCTCCGCATGCGCTACATCTATCAGAGTCAACTTCGTGTAGGTACTACCGAAGTCTACCGTAAGATAGTGCATACTACTTATCTGCGAGTATTGAGTCTAGATAAGCAATGGTCGTCTCAATCGGTGTGCCAGGAGGATATACCTTGGTAAAGCCCATCGCCATAAAGCGAGACTCCACGTCTGCAAAGTCCTGCTTACCCACAACCAGATTGCCTCCGGCCACTAGTGGGATGCCTTTGAGACCAGCCTCATCGCACTTCTCACGAAGTCCCTGGCAGTCGATCTCACCATGTCCATAGAGTGAAGAGACTAGGATAGCATCAGCTTTGGTCTCGAGAGCGGCCTCTATGTATTCTTCTTGAGAGACCATGACACCGAGGTTAACCACTTTATACCCTGCATTATTGAGGGCATAGGCAATGATCTTGTTGCCGACAGCATGTGCGTCAGCACCAATCACACCTGTGACTATAGTTTTTTGATTCATAATAGGGGATATACGTGTACACCACGTTTTTTGGATGATTGAGCTATAGTTAGTATATAGGAACAAGGGGCAACTCTTGGGGATGAGCCACCTCCTCTACCTATGTAAGACGACCTTTCGGAAGGGGAAAAGAGAGTCAATCTTTTTCTCTTCCTCAAAATCGCTCTACAAAGGTACTTAATAATTCTGTAATGGCCATTGTGTTATGGAGAAAACCTCTCAGAGTAGTCTGATGAAACGAGTAACCCTTTGTAGATCCGCCTAGCTTTGACACAACGGACACCCTCCCACTAGACACTCACCGAGCGACCCTACAAAGGGCTACTCGACTGGCGGGATCTAAAGACTACCCCTACCGAGGAAATCAAAAATACCCACGTGGAGAAGAAACTTTTCTCACGTAGAGACGAAATAAAACTTCGGAGGAATCAAATGATAAGTCCGAGGAACCGTTCCTTCCCTGCGTAGGAAATCTTTTTTCTTCACGTACGTATTTGAAAATCCTCACGTGGAGGTCACTGAAATCTGTGACAGGCTCCGAAATCTGTAACAGGCTCCATAATTGACGATGCAGGGCTCTGCCGTCAGCTGTCGTGAAGGACTAAAAAAAAGCCCCACGTCTGACGAGCAGAACGTGGGGCTTCTGATAGTTACAGCTTTACGAGACTATTACTTGGTTCTCAAAGTCTCTTTAGGCTGGTCGATTGGTATGCTAGAGACCTAGCTGCTTCTTGACCTGATCCGTGATATCTACCGCTGAGGGTGCCATATAGAGCATCATCGTGGCCTCCATAACGTAAGTGTAACCACCAGCATCACCGACCTTCTTGATAGCATCGATGATCTTCTGCTGGATAGGTGCCATAAGGGTGCCTTGCTGCTTCTCCATATCTTGCTGCATAGCTTGATAAGAGCGCTCGATGCGGTTTTGCAGATCGGTTAGCTCCTGCTCACGGCTCTTGAGGAGTGCATCTGAGAGTCCCTCCTTGTCCTTCATATAGAGTTCGAGCTTCTTCTGATACTCGTCATTCATCGTCTGCATCTCTGCCGTGTACTTTTTGTCTAGCTCTTGGAGACGATCCTGAGCGACCTTCATATCAGGCATAGCGGTGAGGAGCTCCTGTGAGTTGACGACTGCTATCTTCTGCTGAGCCGTAGCTACGACAGGTAGCAAGAGTAGGAGTAGGGTTAGAAACAGATTCTTTGTCTTCATTGTTCTGTATTTAAGTTATTGATAATGCGTAGGTTTGTATTGTTAGCGCGCACGACCATAGCCTAGTTTCTCTAGGACCTGATCGCTAATGTCGATAGATGGATTGGCAAAGACGATGCCTGCCGTAGAGCGATCGAGGACGAGCTGGAATCCGCTCTGCGCAGCGATCTCCTTGATCGCTTGCCATATCTCATCTTGTAGTGGCTTGACCATCTTAGAGCGACGCTCAAAGAGCTCACCCTCGGGACCGAAGTACTTGCCCTGTAGCTCAGTGGCCTGCTGCTCGGTCTTGACGATCTCCTCCTCGCGCTGACGCTTCTGCTCAGCTGTGAGGAAGACGAGGTCGCTCTGATACTTCTTATAGAGCGTCTCAGCCTTGTCCTGGAGTGTCTGGACTTCCTGCTGCCAACGCTTAGAGACGGTCTCAAGCTGCTCATTCATCATCTCATAGTTGGGGATGTTCTTGAGGATATACTGCATATCCACAAGGGCAAACTTCTGTGCTGATGCTCCTAGCGTAAGAGCTAGGAGGAGTGTGAGGAGATATAGATGCTTTCTCATAATATAGATGTTTAAAAGGTCTGTACTAGTCTGTATAGATGGCTTGGGTACTTATTTGTTTAAGCAGAGCAAATCACGCACTCATACGCTCTAGGGGCTAAAACTCCTGCCCCATAACGATATGGATGTTGCTACCACCACGCTGTGAGGAGCCGTCAGGCTTGTCAAAGCCATAACCCCAGTCCAGTCCCAGCATACCTAGGAAGGGTAGCGTAATACGGAAGCCGACACCAGCCGAGCGCTTGAGATTGAAGGCGTTGAAGCTACTGATGTCTCGCCACGCATTACCTGCCTCAAGGAAGGCGACTGCCCATACGTTGTACTGCCCCTCAAAGAGGATGGGCACACGTAGCTCAGCCATCATACGCATATAGGCATAAGCGTAGTCATAGTTGCCACCAGCGATTGATCCGTTGCTATATCCACGTAGCGGGATGGTCTCGTTGAGGAAGTTGCCTACATAGCCACTCATATTGTCACCACCCATATAGTAAGTACCGAAGGGTGAACGCTTGAATGGTGTGTAGTGACCGATGAAGCCTGCGTCTAGACGCGTCATAAGCACTGGCGTATACTTCACCGTAACAGGGTTCATAAGCGGGGTGAAGACCTTGCCTGAGAACTTCCACTTGTGATACTCTACAAAGCGGTAGCGATCCTCCGACTTGAGGTTGATATTGGAGTAGTCGATGCCGTCCCAAAGGGAGTATGGAGGCGTAGCACTGACAGACAGCGTAAAGGATGACCCACGACGGGTGTAGATCGGGTTGTCGATCGAGTTACGCGAGAGAGCCAATGTGAGGCTTATGTCATTAGCATGACCATTGTGGAAGCCTTGGAAGGTTTCGTAGACCCAATCACGGAGGTAGTAGTGGGTATAGTTGAGCGTAGCGTTTACGTTAAACCAGTTGTCAGGCCAGTTGAGTCGCTTACCGAAGCCGACCGTGGCTCCGAAGATGTGCATAGACTGGTTGGGGTTGTAGGAGTTTTCCATCAGCGACTGCCTATATCCACCATCGTATCCATAGCCACCATACCCGCCGTAGCCGTAACCACCATAGCCACCGTACCCGCCATAGTAGCCTGGATAGTAACCCATACCCTGCGTACGATTGTTATAGTATCGGGTATCAATAGCGGTCTGCATGGAGTAGAAAAGCGATGCCGTAAAGAAGTTCGGACGCTTGCCTCCAAACCATGGATCGGAGAATTGTAAGCTAAACGAGTGATAGTAGCGACCATTACTCATCGCATTGAGTGAGAGGGTCTGGCCATCGCCCTGCGGTATGAGACCACGATAAGCCTTCGGGTGGAAGAGGTTGTAGATCGAGAAGTTGGTAAAGTTGATACCAGCACGCCCGATGACACCAGCCTGAGACCAACCGAAAGAGAGCTCAAACTTATCATTGTTTCTGCGTTGTAGCGAGTACTCTATATCTACGGTGCCCTCTTGCGGGTTGGGGATTGGTGTGGGGAAGCTCTTTTCTGGATCAAAGTGCCCGAGTTGGTTGAGCGTCATCCAGGAGTTCATCATATCTTCCTTGCTAAAGAGCTTACCAGGCTTCGTAAAGAGTTCACGACGCACCACCTCCTCGTAGATGTCATGGTTACCACGTATGATCACCTTATCGATAGTAGCCTGCGGTCCCTCGACAATGCGTAGGTCAAGCGACACCGAGTCTCCCTCGACGTAGGTCTCTACGGGATCTATGCCTGAGAAGATATATCCATTATTGTAGTAAAGGTTCGCAACAGCATCATCCTCGACGTAGAGACGCTTCGTAAGACGATCCTGATCATATACGTCTCCATGCTGCATACCAAGCATAGCCTCTAGGAGCGGTGTGGGGAACTTCGTATTGCCCACAAAGTTGATATCCTTGATATAGTAGCGGTGCCCCTCCGAGAGGGTGATGAAGATGTCGATCTGCTTGTCGTTTTTCGGATTGCGTGCGATAGAGTCTGACAGGATCTCAGCATCACGATAGCCTGCCTTGTGGTAAGCCTCTAGAATATTATGCAGATCCTCCCGATAGACATCTTGGATAAACTTCTTGCTCTGGAAGAGCTCTAAGAAAGAGTTCCACAGATTACCACGATTGAGTCGGAAGGTCTCATTCGTCTTCTTCATCGCCTTGCGCAGATCTGTGTCGGAGAGTGCCTTATTACCAGAGAAGTAGATGTTAGCAATCTTCGTCTTGTACTTCTTATCGACCGTGATGCCGAGCTTGACATACCCCTCACGAGAGAGGTCTGGCTGCTGATCGAAGGTCACCTCCATATCACTATACCCCTTCTCATTGTAGTACTTCTGTATCAGCTGCTCAGTGCGATCGAGCACGTTTGGCGAGAGCTGCATACTCTCTCGTAGACCTGTCTTGGTTTCCAGGTCTTCCCGCTCCGACTTCTTGATATTGTGGAAATTCACCGAAGCGATGCGAGGATGCTGCTCCAGCTGCACCTCTAGCCACACCTTGTCTCCCACATACTTAGTCACCAGCACACGTGCATTGGCAAAGGTACCATTGCGTGTGAACTGCTGCACCACAGCCGTCGTAGCAGCTCCTGGTATCTCTATCCGCTCCCCTATCTTGAGACCTGTATAGCCTAGCAAGACCTCCTGATCATATCCTTGTGTACCCGTTATGGTCACACCAGCGATGGTCTTGGTGACGGGACGAGCGTAGTCGATAGCGGGCGCATAGACTGTGTCGGCAGGAGTAGTAGCAACTTGTGCGCTCACAGAGGTAACCGTGAGGAGCGCTATAAGTGCGAAGAGTATGTTGTGGTATCGTTGCATTGTCATCATTAAGAGATCAGATGGGGTCTGTGATATATGGGTCTTTGTTTTTACTATAGTACCTTGCCAAAGCGTCTTTGGCGTGAAGCGTAGTCTGCTAGAGCCTTGTCGAGCTCTGCCTCATCAAAGTCTGGCCACAATGTATCTGTGAAGTAAAGCTCTGTGTATGCAGATTGTAATAGGAGAAAGTTCGAGAGTCTCTGCTCTCCACCTGTGCGAATGAGCAGGTCGGGCATTGGCATGCCACTGGTGTATAGGTAGTCATTGATCAGCTCGGGACGTGACAGATCGTCGCTGCTGAGTCGTCCGGATTGCACATCTGCGACGATATGTCGTATTGCATGGCTAACCTCTGTGTAGGAGGAGTAGCTGAGCGCAACGCATAGCGTGATCCGCTGCCCATCCTTAGTCTGCTCCATAGAGTCTCTAAGCTGCGCGGCTGTCTGAGCGGGTAATTGGTCTATATCTCCGATAGCTCGTAGTCGCACGCCCTCCTTGATGAAGCGTGGCGTATACTCGTGTAGTCCCTCTGCGAGGAGCTGCATAATATAGTTTACCTCGGGCTCAGGGCGACTCCAGTTTTCTGTACTGAAAGCGTAAACCGTCAAGTACGGGATACCTCGCTCTGCTACGGCCGAAAGAGTTCGCTCTAGCACATCAGTACCCTGCTTATGCCCGTAACTGCGAGACAAGTCTCTGCGCTGAGCCCAGCGACCATTACCATCCATAATGATGGCTATATGCTGCGGTATCTGTTGTTTCATCATTTTGGTGTCTGCCAGTTAGGGTAGCTATCCGATCCGTGACAAGGTTCGCTACGTTTGCCAAATTCATAGGTAATACTCACGATCAAGCCTATCGTAGCATCGCCCCCCTTGATCCAGTCCACAGGCATCCCGTAGGGATTGTTGAGCCACCCCGTCTGCTCTGTGGGGGTGTCCAAGTGAGAACTAAGGTAATAGATACCCTGCAGTGCGGCAATTAGGTTAAGCCGATTGCGGAGCTTGTACTTGATGCCCGTCTTGATGCCTGCACCTGGCAGGAAAGCCATCTTATGCGCCGCCAGAGTCGTGCCGACACTGAGACCAGCACCTATATAAGGTACCAAAGAGCGGGTCTGCAGATAGCGAAACTTGTCGCTATAATGAGCAAAGTTGTACTCCACCCAGCCATTCAGCGCTAACAGATGAGAAGCTCCACGAGTAGTTTGATCTGCTTCCCTCGTCTGCGGATAGTCTGTCTGCGCATAGCGACAGTCGAAGGGGAGGAAGCTGTAGCCCAGTTCGCCCGAAAAGGCCAGTCGGAAGTTGTGATTGTAGCGAAAAGCGACTCCACCCGTCCCTCCTATCGGCACGAAAGGAATACGTCTATTAGCATCTCCCAGATAGGACGCAGCTCCTACGTATCCTCCTAACTCATAGCGATACTCCTGCGCAGTGAGTGAGACCGCACAGAGCATCAACGTGATGAGTAGTGGCTGACGAAAGGTTAGCTGCATAGCTGATCAGTGGAAGCGCCTCGATAGCGTGCTACGTAATATTACTGAAAGCGTATCGGCTGTCCGATCCAAAGCGTAGGCGTACCGCCTTTGATTCCTCCGAAGAGGTAAATGCGTCCATCATCGCCACGATAAAGTGCTAAGCCTTGCTGATGCTTCTGCCCTTTCTCATAGTAAAGTGGTGGAAGTATAGACTCTTCTGTAAGCTGTTGCCACACGGTACCATAGTCTAGCGATACGTAGAGCTGCATAGCCGGCTGCTCAGCTTGCTTAGGACGAGCCGCAGGCTTGGCAAGCAGTATTGTTTGGTCTTGTGGCTCGTAGATCATAGCTCCAGGCAGGTTGCTCGGCCAAATCTTACTCACCATATGTGCATCGTGAGGTGTGAGCCAGTCAAGACCATTGGAGGTGCTATAGACAAGTGCCGTCGTATCAGCAACAGAACCACCGACTAGGAGGACTACTGGATGATGCTCGATGGTGAGCGAGAGACGCGCATTCCGCTCTAGAGGGAAAGCCTCTGGGACTCGTATGCCTCCCTCACTATTGAAGTGTACCCCATCAGCCGACTTTACAGCTACGAGGGGCTTATTCTCCCCTCTATGGTATAGATTGCCCAAGAGGTAAGAAGCTCTGCCAGGCAAAGCGTTGCTCTGCGCCCAGTCTCCTCCATTCGCATAGTCGTAGCAAGTGTACTGCCCACTCTCCTGTAAGCAGAGGATTGCATCTCTACCACCCTGCTCCACGATGTCTACGATGGGTGAGTCGAGCGTCTTAAGTATTGTCACCTCTTGCCATAGCTCTGGCTCCTTATGTGAAGCACGCCATAGATGCCTCTCGCTGGTAGTACGTGTGAAGTAGTAGTAAGCCTCGCCATTGTCCACAAGACGACTCAACAATATATCCTCACTCGTAGCAGAAGCTGGAGCTGAGTGTGCAGACTTCGTCCAAGTATGGGTGTAGGGATCACGATCGTAGATATTGATCTTGAGCTGATACTCCTTAGTCAAGGCTTCGTTCTTACGATGCTGCATCACGATACGCACTCCCTCAGCATAATTAGACATATTGACCGTATCTAGACCAGACGTTGCGGACTGCTCGACACCCCCTATGTACACCTTAGGGAGTGCGTCTTGAGGAGCTGTAATCTGTAGTTTGACCGTCCCTATCTTAGTCCCTTTAGGTAGTGGACGAGCATTGTATATCAGTCCTTTGCGATGATCTATAGAGAAGAGTGTCTTCTCCAGCTCAGGAACCGACTTGTCACTCATCTTGAACTCTGAGATAAGTACGCTCTCTATCTGAACATCCTCGACAATCGACTTGCGCTGGCAACTAGGCAAGCTGATAAGCGGTAGCAAAGCTACAGCGAGGAGTAGGTATCTATGGAGTGATTGTATAGTGCGAGTCATATAGAATTGTTGATATGAAGACAAAGATACTACTTCCCACGAAATTAGAGGTTAGTGGTTAGACTTTAGAAGTTAGAAATTAGAGGTTAGAGATGCTCCCCCCGAAAAGAATACGAGAAGAGGTCTAACCTCTAATCTCTAACGTCTAATGCGACACATGAACCCGCTTTGTAGCGGGAGCCATCGTCAGTCTCTCCTGCACACGGTTCGTCACTGCGGTAGCCAGCTCTGCGAAGTAGTGGCTCATCACTTGATCACTCTGCGCTGCTATCGGCTCTCCCGCATCACCCGCCTCGCAGACACTCTGCACGAGTGGAAGCTGACCGAGGAGTGGTATGTTAAACTGCTCAGCCAGCCGCTTACCACCATCACGCCCGAAGATGTAGTACTTATTGTCAGGCAACTCGGCTGGCGTAAACCAAGACATATTCTCCACCAAGCCGAGGATAGGGACATTGACAGGATCGGTCTGGAAGAGGTTGATTCCTTTCATCGCATCGACGAGAGCGACCTCCTGCGGTGTGGTTACCACGATAGCACCTGTGAGCGGTAGCGTCTGAACCAGCGTTAGGGCTATGTCTCCCGTCCCAGGAGGCATATCTATGAGTAAGTAGTCAAGCTCTCCCCAGTGTCCCTCTGTGAGGAGCTGTTTAAGTGCATTCGAAGCCATTGTGCCACGCCATAGGAGTGCTTGGTCAGGACGTACGAAGAAGCCAATCGAGAGCATCTTAATACCCTCTGTCACAACAATGGGGGCAATACGATCCTTACCATCGACCTCCTCAGCGACAGGACGAGCGTCCTCACAGTGAAACATCTTCGGCATCGACGGACCATAGATGTCGGCATCGAGAAGCCCTACTTTATACCCTTGGCGAGCTAAAGCCACCGCTAAGTTGCTCGTGACAGTACTCTTACCTACGCCACCCTTGCCACTGAAGATAGCAATCGTATTAGAGACCATCGGCAACGGGTTCTCCACCTCAGGTTGCTCAGGCTCTTCTCTAAAGGTTGCCTTGATACGCCCCGCCACATCTGCCTCTGCATCGAGGAAGGTGAGGATGGCCGTTTCAGCCGCTTTGACCACGGAGCGAGCAAATGGGTCTCGCACACGGGGGAAGTGTAGCGTCAGAGAGATCTGTCGTCCCTCTATCTGTATATCGTCTGTCACGATGCCAGAAGAGACAATGTCCGTACCCGTACCTGGGTAACGCACATTGCGTAGCGCATCGAGTACCTGCTCGGTTGTATAGCTATTCATATCTTGTATCTATATTCTTGATCTAAGCTTTTATTCCTCTTGGGCAAAGGCTTGCTCCACTTGATGTAAGAGTCCACCTGGGACTTGCGACCAACTGGTATAGTCGTCATGCTCTGGCTCGCACTCGGGTTCCAACCATTGCATTCGCTTTGGCAAAGTAAAGCGGACATACTTAATCACCTTACCCCTGCCTAGCCACTGCTTCTCGTAGTGGGTCAGAACGCGCGGTATGCCATACTGCGTCAGCACCTGCTCCTCTTGGTAGAGATCTGGCAGAGCCACAAGAGGCTGAATATCATTCACCTCTAGCAGACTCAGCGTGTACTCATAGAGGAAGGTGCTATCCGTCTTAAGATGCACCACCCCATCAGGCTTGAGATAGCGATTGTAACTAGCAAAAAAAGCTGATGACAGCAGCCTAGACCGCGTACGCTTCATCTGCGGATCAGGGAAGGTGATCCATAGTTCACTCACCTCACCTGGAGCAAAGGCTAGCGGTAGGAGATTGATATCGGTACGTAAGAATGCAGCGTTGGAGAGTCCTTTTTCCAAGGCCTCTGTGGCACCATGCCACATACGTGCCCCCTTACGGTCCACACCGATATAGTTGTGCGTGACATCTTGCTGAGCTAGGGCGACCGTATACTCTCCTCGCCCGCAGCCCAGCTCTAAGATGAGCGGGCGATCTTCGTCAAAGGCTCGCTCGCTCCACCTACCAGCTATCTGTCCTGCCACCTCTGGGGAGGAAAGCTCTGCATAGCCATACTCATACACATTGGGATAGCTATGCAGATCGGCAAATTTCTCCAGTTTACGTCTAGCCATAGGCGTATCTCAGCATCAATTACTTCTGCTCCTCGTCAGCATCGATTACGTCCACTAGCCCCTCCTCGGCATAGTAGTCGTAGAGCGTGGAGATTAGGTCATACGCATCATCTTCGTGCATCTTGACACCCATATCCTTGCTCAGACGATCAGAGACAAAGGAAGCAATCTCATCCAAATCGAGAAAGCCCTCCTCATCATCCATCCCCTCGGAGTACTCGTCACAGAGATCCATCACGTAGAGAAAGATCTCGTCATCATCATACTCCTTGACAAAGGAGGGATCTAGATGGTTGCGCAGATACTGGATCGCATTGCGATCGAGCTGCTCGAAGTCTAAGTCTGCCATCATACTA
Source organism: uncultured Porphyromonas sp. (assembly GCA_900546675.1). Lineage (GTDB taxonomy): Bacteria > Bacteroidota > Bacteroidia > Bacteroidales > Porphyromonadaceae > Porphyromonas. The sequence continues at coordinate 18,276 of URDQ01000015.1, forward strand.
TATTATTGTGTAAGTTATAAGTCTGCGACCAGCACATCATTTCAGCGACTTGTAGAAAGCCTCTAAGAGTCGCCCCGCCCCCACAAAGGGTGTGATACGATTCTCCAAGACCTCTCGCTCTATAGTCTCTTGGAGCTGCTTGACCTGCTCATTATCGTAGAAGGAGCGGCGCAACTCCTCATTGACCGTCTCGTACATCCACCACTTCTCCTGGCGGCGACGATTATAGTCAAAGTAACCACTCTCCTTACTCGTCTGACGATACTCATCGATCATATCAAAGATCTCCTTGATGCCTATCCCCTTCAGACCAGAGTAGGTCATAACCCTCGGCTCCCAGCCCGACTCTGTAGCGGGAAAGAGCTGTAGCGCATTGCGAAAGTGCTGCGCTGCTAGACGAGCCTTGTCTACATTGTCTCCATCAGCTTTATTGATAATGATCCCGTCCGCCATCTCCATAATACCGCGCTTGATGCCCTGCAGCTCATCGCCGGTACCTGCCAGCTGGATCAGAAGGAAAAAGTCTACCATCGAGTGTACTGCCGTCTCACTCTGCCCTACTCCCACCGTCTCGACAAAGACCGTATCAAAGCCAGCAGCCTCACAGAGGATAATGGTCTCACGCGTCTTGCGCGCCACACCTCCCAGCGAAGAGCTACTAGCACTCGGACGAATGAAAGCACGCTCCTCACGAGAGAGTCGCTCCATACGTGTTTTGTCGCCTAGTATACTCCCCTTAGAGATCTCACTACTAGGATCGATCGCCAGCACAGCCAGCTTGTGTCCTTGCTTGACGAGGTGCATCCCGAAAGCATCTATCGATGTACTCTTACCCGCTCCAGGCACGCCAGTGATACCGACACGCATCGACTGTCCACTATAAGGCAGGCACCCCTCTAGTATCTGCTGCGCCTTAAGCTGGTGATCATGACGTGTACTCTCGACAAGCGTTACAGCACGAGCGAGGAAAGTACGATTGCCCGCCAAGATCTCCTTGATATAACGCTCAGCCGAGTAGTCCTCCCGCTGCACCCGTTGCTGGCGCAGATAAGGATTGACCATAGGCTGTGCAGAGACACCTTTATTCACCTTGAGACCCGCATACTGAGGGTCATTTTCAGGATGATCGTTCGTGAGCATATCGAGGAGATTAGAGGTTAGAGATTAGAAATTAGAGGTTAGAGGGACTAAGCATTCCCTAGGAGTGCTAGTGGCACTAGAGGTGTTAGCCAAAAGCCAATAGCTAACAGCTAACAGCCAACAGCTACTGCTTAGGTATGACGATCAAGACATTGCGTAGCGGAGCGTTCGGGTCATTCAGTAGCAGATCAAAGTTTGCCTTGAGAGCTCCCTGCGAGCGATCAGCTTCCTCTAGATTAAGCCGATAATGTATCTCTCCACTTTCGCCAGGAGCAATCGTCTCTGGATAATCTAAAATGGTTAGGAACGCTGTATTGCTCTCCGCAGAGTAGATACGCATCGGAGCCTTGCCATCATTCTTTAGAGAGATTGCTCCCTCATACGTCGTCGCTTCTGAAGCTAAGTCCGTAAGACGCTGATAAGTATTTAGATTCGCAGTAGGAGCCACAGCCCCCTTGTCAAAGTGCGGAGGCATCACAAGACGTACCATCACCCCACCCGAGAGATCTGGCTCGCCATCTTGCGTTCGCACCGTGATGCCTATCCACCCTTTGTGAATGCCTGGAGCCACCGATCCGTCAGTATGCGCTGTCAGGAAGATCTCCTCAGGCTCATAAGCAGCCAGTGTGGCTTGGTTTATACTACTAGATAGAAAGCTGGGAAGTGTATCCAGCGACACTTCTAGAGGCTGACCCGTCGGATTATTGAGCATCAGGCGAATCGTATTTTCCTCGCCTGCTGGTTGCAATGGAAAGTCTAGAAAGAGGTTACTCACCTGTAGCGCACCAATCTCTTGCTGGTAGCGTGCATTCGTTGGGATTGGTCTGCCCAGTGTTGCTACATTCCCCTTGATCGTCAACTTAATAGGCTTACTCGGATCTACAGAGGTGTAGACACGTGTGTACTTAACGAAAGAGCCTGGACGATTTAGCGGATTGTAGGTAATCAAGATAGGTATCGAATCACCTGGTGCTACAGCCGTACGGTCGTAAGTAGGTGTCGTACAGCCACAATCCGTACTGACACGCAGTATGACCATCTGCTGGTCAGACACGTTGTGCAGGGTGAAGCTGTGCGACACAGTACCCCGCTCCTCAGCAATCGTACCGAAGTTATGTATCGCCGAGAGCGAGTCAATCATCTCCCCACGCTGCTGCGCACGCACTACCCCTAGAGTAGCCGTGAGACAGAGCAGGAGAGCCAACAATCTTCTTGTAGCCATATACCATCTATCTTAGTTCGCTCGAGGTACGCTCCTCCACCCCACCGCCTTCATAGTGAAGGCTATAGGGCTACAGCGTCTGTCGCCTCGAGTGACTATGAGACTTATATTGATGTAGTACGGCTACTCGACGACGCCCTTGATGCGTAGGATATAGCTACCATCCTTACCATTGCTATAGATAGAGATGGTCTTGACAAATTGTCCTGGTCGTCCTGCTGGATTGTAGGTCACCTTGACCGTTGTAGTCTTACCTGGAGCGATAGGTGCTGTCTCGAACTCAGGCTTCGTGCAGCCACAAGAGGCTACGACACGAGTGAGGACTAGAGGAGCGTTACCTGTATTCTTGATTGTGAAGGTATGACTCACAGGGCCATCTACCTCCTTGATAGAGCCAAAGTCAAACTCCGTCTCCGTAGCTGTAATCTCGGCACCAGACTGCTTGCTCGTGGTCTGCTTATCCTGAGCTCCAGCTAGAGTGGCACAGAGTAGGAGGATCGTTGTAAGGATTGCAATGCGTTTCATAACTTTGTTGTCTAAGATTATGTTCATAGTTAATGTATTAAGCACGGGGGATAGCTACACCACACAGAGCTTACTCGCTCCATACGGGTAGACCCCTCTGCTCTGCAAATGTACTCTTTTTTAGTCATACAAAGGCTATACCAGTCGATAAATCACAATTTCGCACATTCCAGTGACAAGTGCAACATAGTTACAGATGTAGGGAAAAAACCTCGTAGGAAGTTTTATAGCCAAAGTTTCTACGAGGTCTATTGTTTAGTTGATTCCGAATTTGTTTGATATCATCGTCAGGATGCTCTCTTCCTGAAAAAAGTAAACAGTTGGGAGGTGTTACTGAGATGGTATACGGGTCATCTTTGTTAGTCCTGCGAAATACCATTTGTTAGTTTTGCCACTGCTGGGGGTACACGACTTGTTGTCGTCTTTACTACAAGGGCACACAAAGATAGGTCCTCGTTTAGAGTTCTATCATTTTACGGGAACTTTACACCAATGTTTTATGAATGGAGTTACCGATGCGGACAATATAAGTGCCTCTGGACAGCATTGGAATGGAATGGGAGGAGGAGAAGCTCCCTTGCGCTATCAGCGTCCCATCTATGGCATAAACAGCATACGAAACAGGAGAGGAAAGGCTTTCCGCCACCTCGATGACAAGCATACCGTCTCTTCCATAGATCTTGTATTTTCCGGCATGGTCCACCTGAGGTGTCTCTATTCCTGTAGGGAACTTGTCAGTCTCAATGATATTGGTGAAGTAGTTCCACCCGAAAGCCTGACGGTACTTTTCCCCCGACCCGATGGGGACATACACAGGTATGTCGTTGGGCGTGTAACCATGGAATGGTCCGAGTCCTGGGTTTGCTTTGTCTTCTTCACAGAATGGGGGGATGGGAGAACGGGAATAAATTTTCTTGATGTATTTCCAATTTGCACCACTTCCTCCTCCCAAATACTCAAGTGAAGCGGGAAAGACAATAGAGTCGAATGCACAATACCAAAAGGCATTTGACTCTATGCGCTTTAATCCTTCAGGCAATTCAATTGATTTAAGTTTATAGGCAGCCCCGAAAGCGTCGCTTCCAATCTCTATTACACTTTGAGGAATGTTTACCTTCTCGAGCAAAGGACACCAAGATGCAAAAGAGCCAGGAATCTTTGTAATGTGGTCGGGAATATGTATTTCTTCCAAGTAGGGACACATGGAAAAAAGAAATCCAGACAATTCATTAAGTGAACCAGGAATTACAACTTTTTTTAGATCACAGCCAGCAAAAGCTCCTTCCTTAATCTCCTGCAAGCCTTCTGGCAAGTTTACCTCTTCTATTCTTGTATTGTAGAAAGCACATCCACCTATATATTTAAGCGTGGAGGGCAAGACCAGTTTATCAAAGCATTGGCAATGGACAAAACATTGGGCGGGAATGTCCGTGATCCCCTCTGGGATAATTAAAGGGTCTGTACTCAGCCAATGGCAACTTGAAAAGCATGAACGCCCCAACTTCCTTAGGCTCTTAGGAAGATTCACTTGTTCTAATCTCATTCGGGAAAAAGCGAAATCTCCTATTTCTCGGATACCATCAGGAAGAATAAGACGACGAATAGGGAGATAAACCACCCCTTGATACGCTCTCGGATCATCGATTATTTGTTTGTCTTTTTTCCAAAATGCACATTCAGGTATCTTGTCGTCCTTCACTTGTGCATATTCCAAGTTCAGCACAGTGAGTTTTCCCTCGAAACTGCATTTCCACAAGGTTGTGAAATCGGCTTCGTTGATAGGTCCATGGACAATCAATGAATCTACAGTATTCCACTTGTCGCCCAAGACTTGCTCCAACTGACCGTAGTCGCTCACCCTCGCATCATAGAAACTGACTTGTCCCCATGCCTTTTGAGAGAAAAAGAGGGCAAAGACCAAACACATCATCAAAAGGGAACTTTTCATTGGCATCATCAATACATAGTTTTACTTTAGAGTGAGAAACGGCAACAGGAGACATGTCTCCTGTTGCCAAAAATGATCTACTATTTCTTATTGAACTTTTGACTATCAATGATTTGACCATCTACGGAATAAGAAAGTATATAAACGCCACTTGACAGAGAAGTTACATCAAGTCGCATCTCTTGTGTGCCAACAGGAAAACTCTTACTCAAAAGAATTGCTCCCCCCTGAGTCAAACTGCTCACCTGAAGTACGGCATTTTTTGAATCGACAGGATTATCTAGCACAACATATATATAATCTTCAACTAATGAGGGTGCAACTGATTTAATCCCAGTCTTGGATTCCAATGTAATACTTTTTTGCGCCATTTCTCCTTGAGAAGAGATGGCCGTTACGGAAAATTCCTTATTTCTTAATGTCGGGATTACTGTTACTTTAGACCCTTCTCCTATGTCTTCGCCATTTTTGTCAGTCCAGTGGGCTAAATAGTCTGTTCCTTGCCAATCAGCCGAGAGTTGATACTTACCTCCTCCAACTTCAACAGGAATAATATCGATTGGTTTATAACTATATATGGGTGCTTCCACTACGAACGTCTCTCCCCCTATGATATTCCCTTGTTCGTCTTTTTGAATCAAATCGAAAGTGTAAGTCTCTCCTGGTAATGCGGCTGGAGATTGGAAATCAAGAGTCATAGTTACCTTTTCAAAATCCTCTCCGTTCATACAAATATCTTCCAAACGACCATCCCAGGAACAGAATTCCACCTTTCTAGGGTTTATAAAAGGATTGTAGGTGATGCTCTTTGCATGATATCCTCCTCGCTTCCATGCATTATAAATAGGAGAAGCCATCTCCATCTTCAATTTAGCTTTGGAAAGGAGAGGTTTGTCCACTAATGTGCGAGGCCTTATTTCAAGAGAGTATTTATGATTGTCCTTGTATATGTTTCGCACGAAAATACGTATCTCCAGCCTCTATACAAGTAGAGATTTTAGACTCTCCACCTCCTTTAACAGGAGTCATCTGCTTGTTGTTTAGTGTTTTAAATTTTCTCATATTGAATTAGTTTGTTAGTTGATTAGGCATCTCAAAAATCCCTTATAGCTGTGCAAATCATATATTCCTGCTTAGTACAATATGACGTCAAATCGTCGACTATTATCGATGTCGAATCTGAATCAATAACTTAAAACAAGCCTTGTGACATCAACTAAATGAACAAAGAATGGTCTCTCGTAACCTTCTCATTTATATCCTCAAACATGAATAAAGCAGTAGATTTAATCACTTTGTTTGCTTTCCAAGAGCCTATAAAACTTTGGACCCTAAAAAATCCGGAAAGGAAGCTGTATTTACTGCATCTAGATGAGAAGACTTGCACGTACAGACGATTTGGTTTATTGCATTCGTTCGGGGCATAATGCCCCCTTTGCAGACATTTCGGAATATATCCTGGGCTTATTTACTTACTCAAAACGAATTCCGAAGTCCTCTTTGAATTGATTTAAGATGGGGCGCATAGTGCCTTCGTCCCAATTAGACTCTAGACCTCGCTTGTAGATGGAGACAATACGCTCTGCTACAGCCCAATCTCCACCTCTCTCCAATGCTTTCTGATGAATGCAGTGAGGAATATAGGTGTAATATAGCCAATAGCTACTATTGCTGTCTTCCCCGGTGTAAGTAACTTCCTCTATTTGCGATACATCATTCAACATTGTGCTATCCACATTTTCCGAAACATAACGTTCCTTCTCCTCCCAAAAGCTTTCTCCTGTGTATTCCTTATGAACGACGCAGGCGACATACTCCACAAGCGCTTCGTTTAGTATGTATTTATCTACGGAGGACATCCAGGAAGCTTGACCAGGCTTCACAGAAGGGAGAAATAGATGGGTCATCTCATGCGTTAATACACGAGAGTAATAATCATCAGGATCAACCAACAGGACCTTGTTTTCGGTATATGGGAAAGCTTTTCCATATACAAACCCCCAGCCATCCCATGACTGCTTCATATTGGAGACAATTAAATCCACCTTTGTGGGGGAGGACTCCAATGGCTTCGTGAGCTTATCCAATGGAGGAACAATTTGCTGGAGTCGACATATAGCACTGTCTATGGGTGATGTATCTTTAAGAGGGAGGAGCTCCAGCTTGACTTCACTTTCATTTGTAAGTTTGTGCGACTTATCGAGATGCTGGAATAGGACGTCAATATCAATCCCCTCAATAGTCTTTTCTTTATGAAGAAAAGCAGGTCGGTATAAGAAAAAGATAGATGGAGCTGTAGATACGGTGCAATCAATTCTTTTCAAGGCGGGATCTATTGGATCGGGAACCAGTGGTCTATCGGATCGCGTGTAAAACAACGCATCAGAAGCATCCACTGTAATACGCAATGAATCTTGTGGCACACCTTTCCGAGAAAAAAAATAATTCAATTCTTCCGGCATTAGAAAGTACGTTGGACTATAGTATTCGTGCATTCTTATCTGAAAAGGAGACAAATAAGAATATCTAAGGACTGCCCGATCGGAAAAGTTCTTATTCTCTTTCCATCGAATGGCCGGAGCTACAAGGAACTTTTCGAGATTAAACTCTCGTACATATTCTGCTTGAATATAGGACAAAAGGAGTACTCCTGCTACAGTTTGCGTCCAACCATAAGTGAGCAGCTTAAGAGGCGCCTGATCAATAAAGAAGGTGTCTGCAGGCGTAATAAGAGCGCTTGGGATAGTCTCAATAAACTGGCAATGAAGATATGAGTTCGCACACCATGTGTCGACCGGGTATTCATTCATTTTTGCGACATAGTCAGAATAGAAGGGTCTTATTGTTAGGGTCAGACCGTTGAAGTCAGTCGACATATTTTGTTGTGCCTTCACGCATAAAGAGGACACAAAAAGCAGAGCTATAGGTATAAAAAAGAAGGGTCTCATAGATAATTCTAGGCTAGTTAGACGAAAGAGATAAAGACACACTCATAAAAGTGTGCCTTTATCTCGTTAGTTTAAATCTTCGGTTTAACCGTTACGGGAGGGCAAGTAATGGAGTAGTTGCTTAGGGCATCACAGTTGACAACAAACCACTCGGGATCGTAAAACTTGGAGACCAAAGCAGGTGAGGTCAGTTCGGAAGCTACACAAACAGCATTGTCGTGCAACCCTGCGAGGATATTGCTATAGCAAATCTTCAAAGCTTGTAATGAGGTCAGACATACACCAGAAGAAGAGAATATCTCCATCGGGAAGTTACCCAACTCACCATGTACCATAGAGGCGTGCGATGGGAGCAACTGATCTGGAGTACTCGTGCCACAAGCTAAGAGAGTGATGTCCGTCGGGACAGTTTTTTCCTGAAACAGTCCCAATACCGCTTCTTTTGCAAGCTGGGCATTAGAATGTGTGATCTTATGCTCTTTGTCCAATCCGTAATAGCGAGTCTTTATACCATTTTGTTTGAGGACAATAGACCGAACCCTCGATGGTTTTCCACCAATGAGACCAATATAATCCTCCATCTCCTCGTTGGATACAGGCTTATTAGGCAAAAAGACCGCAACTTTATTGATGTATACATTCCTCATAAGCGTATAGAATTATATAGCAGTAAGTATTTCATTTTCAACTCGTCAATATCCAATTCACTCTCTGTTATGGATTGGATAAACGAATCTCCATAATATAAAGATCGAAACATAGATACGACCAGGAGCGGGTCAATGCTTTGATTCAGCTCTCCAACAGAGAGGCCTTTCTCGTAATATGTTAGCCACATTTGTGTTATTTCTTGATCCAAAGCTTTGCACCTATCATTAAACCCTACGTAATGAAATTTGGCAGAGGATAGTAGATTGATATACTCCGTGGAGTTTGCATCTATATGGGTGTTCCTTACGGAATTCATCCGCTCTTTCGTGAGATTTAATTCGTTCATAATGAAGCTAAGAAATGGCTTCTCATTAGATACAAACTCTTCTCTCTTTAAGGAGTTAGATAGGAGTTCAAAGACGAATTTGTCAATGACCGCTCTGTATAGTCCTTCTTTGTTCTTTACCTTATAGTATATAGCTCCTCTAGACAATCCGATTATTTCTTCCAAATCCGCCGTAGTGACATCCGCATACTCCTTCTCCAAAAAGAGTTTGAATGCCCCAACGAGTATTTGATTCCTACGTTCTTCACTTTTGCTTATCATAGCTTAGTACAACCGTAATAATATTCTTTCTAGGTGCTAAGGTAGACATAAAAAATCAAACTACCAAATCTTGGGCGAATTTTCTTTTTCCGCACGCTAAAGTGTCATTCAGAAGCAATGTAACAACCGCCCCAAAAGCTAGCAGACATCGACGAAGATCAGAAGTGTCGAAAGAGATCGATCGCCACTGATGCTCTCCACCCCTCCCCCATTATTTGAAGGCAACGCTCCCCCAGCTATGCGATTCAATCTATTCCCCACGTGCAAATTCTCAAATCCCCACGTGGGGACGAAACATTTCCTACGTAGGGACGAAATGAAACTTCGGAGGAATCAAATGAAACTTCGGAGGAAATGATTTGCACCCACGTAGAAAATGGAAAATAGCCACGTAAGGATTTGACATTTCTCACGTGGCTATCAAGTTAGAGGTTAGAAGTGTGTAGCGACGAGTATGAATGCTCTGCCGAACATCCGTCCTCGTCAAAGCAAGACGTTGCCCCTTTTACCTTCTATGAGCTTTTGGCTTCAGACAGCAGATCGTCAAGGTGTGATGCTACGTGACAAGCATACTCCAGCCCAGAGAGCGAGCAGACCGATCAGCACACTACCCACAATGTAGAGGATAGCTAGCCCATAAGCTCCCTCACGAAGCATAGTGTAGCTCTCTGCTGTAAAAGTCGAGAAGGTAGTGAACCCTCCGCAGAAGCCTGTGATAAAGAGCAACCGAAGATACGCTGTATCACTACACAAGCCGATTAGTAGACCTATGAGAAAGCAACCCAAGACGTTGACCACGAGCGTCGCCAAGGGTATAGAGCCCGTATAGTGACGAGCTAGCAGGATGGCTGTAAGATAGCGTAGCGCACTCCCGAGAGCACCACCAAGAGCTACGAGAAGAAGCTGTTTGAGCATATTCCTATCTGAGTCGAAGTCAGTAACCTTATAGGCTGATCTTGTGACCTTTGTCATAGTCGCAAGATCCTCCAAACTTCAATGATAAAAATAGGTAGCACTCTTTCTGAACAGAAGAGTACTACCTATATATTTATAGATGAGACACCTTGTCTCGCTAGTCGCTCAGCTTAGCACCGATGAACTGACGGTTGAGACGTGCGATGTGGCTAATGGAGACGCTCTTGGGACACTCCATCTCGCAGGCACGGGTATTCGTACAGTTGCCGAAGCCTAGCTCATCCATCTTAGCGATCATCGCCTTAGCACGCTTGTGCGCCTCAGCACGTCCCTGAGGTAGTAGAGCCAGCTGGCTCACCTTGGCAGAGACAAAGAGCATAGCGGAGCCGTTTTTGCAGGCAGCAGCGCAAGCGCCACAACCGATACAAGAGGCTGCGTCCATCGCTTCGTCAGCCTTGTGCTTGGGGATGGGGATCGCGTTAGCATCAGGTACACCACCCGTATTGACAGAGACATAACCACCAGCTTGTATGATCTTGTCATAGGCAGAGCGGTCGACCATCAAGTCGCGAATGATCGGGAAGCCTGCAGATCTCCATGGCTCGACAGTGATGGTGTCACCATCCTTGAAGGTGCGCATATGTAGCTGACAAGTGGTGATGGCATCGACAGGACCGTGTGGATGCCCATCGATATACATAGAGCACATACCGCAGATACCCTCACGACAGTCGTGGTCGTAGATAATGGGCTCCTTGTCCTCGGCGATGAGCTGCTCGTTGAGTATGTCGATCATCTCAAGAAAAGAAGCGCTCTGAGGCACATCCTTGAGTGCATAGGTCTCAAAGTGTCCCTTCTCGCGGGGACCTCTCTGACGCCATACCTTGACTTTGATATTTATATTGTGATCCATTGCTATGATTATCTACAGGGTTGCTTAGTTCTTATAGTTACGCTGGAGACGCTCGGTGAATTCGTATACCAGTGGCTCCTTGTGCATGACAGGGTCTTGACCCTCGCCTTGATACTCCCAGCAGGAGACGTAAGCAAAGTTCTCATCGTCACGCTTTGCCTCACCCTCCTCGGTCTGATGCTCTATGCGGAAGTGTCCACCACAGCTCTCCTCACGGTCGAGCGCATCGTGTGCCATCAGCTCACCGATCTCTAGGAAGTCTGCTAGACGCAGAGCCTTCTCTAGCTCGATATTGAGATCGTCCACCTTACCTGGTAGGTGGAGGTCACTCCAGAAGACCTTGCGTAGCGCCTTGATCTTCTCAATACCTGTCTGTAGGCTCTCCTTAGAGCGTGCCATACCGACATACTCCCACATAATATGTCCTAGCTCCTTATGGATGCTATCGACCGAACGCTTACCATGCATTGAGGCAATGCGCTGGATGCGCTCCTTGAGCGCCTTCTCAGCCTCATCAAACTCCTTGTGGTCTACGCTAAAGTGCGGTACCTGAATCTGATCCGAGAGATAGTTCTGTATCGTATAGGGCAGGATGAAGTAGCCATCTGCTAGACCCTGCATAAGGGCTGAAGCACCGAGACGGTTAGCACCGTGGTCGGAGAAGTTTGCCTCACCGATCGCAAAGAGTCCAGGGATAGTCGTCTGTAGCTCATAGTCGACCCATAGACCACCCATCGTGTAGTGGATAGCTGGGTAGATCATCATCGGGGTCTCGTAGGGATTGTCGGCAGTGATCTGCTCATACATCTGGAAGAGGTTACCATACTTGTCCGCAACCACATCACGACCCATACGCTCGATAGCGTACTTAAAGTCTAGGAAGACAGCGAGACCTGTATTATTGACTCCAAAGCCAGCATCGCAACGCTCCTTGGCGGCACGGCTAGCAACGTCACGAGGTACTAGGTTACCGAAGGCGGGATAGCGACGCTCGAGGTAGAAGTCACGATCCTCCTCGGGGATGTCGTTTGCCTTCTTGGTACCTGCCTGTAGCGCCTTAGCGTCCTCTAGCTTCTTGGGGACCCAAATACGTCCATCATTACGGAGAGACTCCGACATAAGCGTTAGCTTAGACTGGAAGTCGCCGTGCTCGGGGATACAGGTCGGGTGGATCTGCGCCATACAAGGATTGCCAAAGTATGCACCCTTCTTGTAGCACTGCCAAGCTGCTGATCCATTGGAAGCGATAGCGTTCGTCGTAAGGTAAAAGGCATTGCCATAACCACCCGTAGCGATCACCACAGCATGAGCCGCAAAACGCTCGATAGCGCCTGTAATTAGGTTGCGAGCGATGATACCTCTAGCACGACCATCGATGATCACTAGGTCGAGCATCTCGTGGCGGGTGTAAAGCTTGACGCTACCCTTGTGTACCTGACGGCTCAGTGCTGAGTAAGCACCGAGGAGTAGCTGCTGACCCGTCTGACCACGAGCGTAAAACGTACGGGAGACCTGAGCTCCACCGAAGGAGCGGTTATCTAGCAGACCGCCATACTCACGTGCGAAGGGGACGCCCTGAGCGACACACTGGTCGATGATGGCGTTAGATACCTCTGCGAGACGATAGACATTGGCCTCACGAGCACGATAGTCACCACCCTTGATGGTGTCGTAGTAGAGACGATAGATGGAGTCACCGTCGTTCTGATAGTTCTTTGCCGCATTGACACCACCCTGTGCAGCAATAGAGTGTGCACGTCGTGGAGAGTCTTGTATACAGAAGTTTAGCACGTTGAAGCCGAGCTCGCCTAGAGAAGCTGCAGCAGAGGCTCCCGCTAGACCAGTACCCACAACTATAACGTCGAGAAGACGCTTATTCGCTGGGTTGACCAGCTTCTGATGATCCTTATAGTTAGTCCACTTCTCAGCTAAGGCACCTGCTGGGATTTTGGCATTTAGTTCGCTCATATCTCTGATAGTTAAGATAGTTCGTAGATTAGATGATAGGAAGAGTTGCTAAATCACCTCAGCATAAGGTATAGCCTCTGCTAGGCTCTCAGATCCTGAGTAGATGAAGCCAAAGTAAACCACTACAATGACAAAGATGAGTACCAGTAGTGTGGCAACGATGTAGCTGATGACATGTAGACGCTTGAACCACTTCTTATTGTTCCATCCGAGTGTCTGGAAAGCACTCCAAAAGCCGTGCGTGAGGTGGAACCAAATGGCAGCTAGCCATACGAGGTATAGGATTGCGACCCAAACATTGCTAAAGGTCTGCACAACGAGCTGATAGCCCTCTGCGCTCTGACCGCCCGACCACTCTTGTAGCTGCATCTTGCTCCAGAAGTGTGTCAAGTGGAAGACCAGTAGTCCCAATACGATGATTCCTAGGACAAACATATTCTTGCTAGCCCAGTCTATCTTAGCGCGAGTGAAGATAGCGTAGCGATCATTACCACGCGCCTTGCGGTTGAGTAGCGTCAGCCAGATTGCATAGATGATATGCACGATGAAGCCTAGCGCAAGGATGGGCACCATAATCTGTACCAATATATTGGTACCCATGACGTGGCAAGCCTGATTGTACAGATCCGTGGGGTACTCGCTATTCACATTGATAGCATCGTAGACGGCCAGCAGATTGATACTGCCATGTAGCAACAGGAAGATAATCAAGAAGAGTCCTGAGAGACTCATAATGAACTTTCTCCCGATCGATGATTTAAAGATCCACATATTTGTTTGTTTGGTTACTTAAGTGATGTTGTTATCAATGACTATTGGTCTGTCTAAACATAGCAAAGAGCCACGTAGTATCACTCCTAAGAGCAACTCTACCCAACCTTTACGATAGCGAGACTTACCATCCGCTCCACAAAGATACCAAAATACCCACAATTAACTACCATAATCTCCTTCTAATTCAGGGCTGACGCAATAGTGTCCTAAACGTTTTTGGCGGGCGAAGGGTGTGAGATAGCAGTCAAGCGGGTCAATCGCCCCTTGACATTTGCGGTAAAAACGGGGGTATCCCCCC
>URDQ01000016.1 GCA_900546675.1 uncultured Porphyromonas sp.
CCTAATCTCGGGCCGATTTCTTTTCACTCTGCAAACTTAAAGTAGGGACGCACGGCTCGTGCGTCCGTTGTATCAAAGGTTACTGCATCGTGGCTTTAACGGGAACGGGTTACACGTCTTGCTGTACTACAACGGACGCTCAGACCGAGCGTCCCTACAAAGGGTTACTCGTGAGACTTCTGAATTTTGCACTTTCGGCTAACTGTTAGTGCATAAGTCTGAAACTCTAGTTTCCTACGTGAGAAACTCTAGTTTCATAGGTAGGAAACTCCAGTTTCATAGGGGAGAAACTGCAAGCAGCTCCGAGCGAAGTGAGCTTAGGTGGTATATTTGTGGTACATTTGTAGGTGCAAAACGAACTTTCGCACACATCTCCGTGAACTATATCCTCTGTCCTCACTGTACGACTAAGATCTCTGAAGAGACGATCCTCGCCAATGCTGACTGCCGTGGCAAGGTCGCTATGCTCTGCCCAGCTTGCTCCGAGAGCCTACGCTTTCGCCTTAGGGGTGCAACGCTAGATCATCTCAACGCTCGCTATGCCGACCTCTCGCCCGAGGGGGAACCCGTGCGAGCTTACCTGCAGTTGATTGCCAATGACTTTGCCTACGCTGCTTTGCTACCGCTCTATGAGGGGTGCAACACGATAGGTAGCTACAACGGGCGTGGCACCTCGGTCACCACACCGATACATAGTAGCGACCCCAGCTTGGGGCGCAACCATTGCCAGATCACGATAGAGCCTGACGGACAGGCGATCATACAGGACTTGGATAGTATGACGGGTACTTTCGTTGCTGGCACCGAGTACCTGCCAGATACCTTCTGCGAGTTGCAGTCGGGCGATGTGATTACGCTCGGTGCTACCTCGCTGATCTACGTGACACGGAGTGATTACGAAGCGACAAATCCCTAACTAGCATATTCCTCCTTACCTTATGAAGACGACCAATGGACTGCCCCCCGCCTTACGCCAAGAGATCATTTCACTCATTCACCAAGAGGTGGTACCTGCCACGGGTTGCACCGAGCCAGTTGCTGTATCGCTCTGCACCGCCTACGCTAGTGCTACGCTAGGTGACTTTACCCCAAAGAGCGTATCGGTATTGCTAAGCCCCAACGTACTCAAGAATGCCCTTGGGGTGGGTATACCGGGGACGGGAATGATCGGACTACCGATAGCTATTGCTCTCGGCATCGTCATCGCTCAGCCGGACAAAGGGCTGACGCTTCTAGACAGCTTTACACCAGAGCAATTGGCTGAGGCTAAGCGTCTAGTCGAGGCTAAGATGATCACGATTGGTACGAAGCCTGAGCCTGTCGACAAGCTCTACGCTGAGGTGACGATCCAGACGACCAGTGGTGAGACGGCCACAGCAATCATCAGTGGCAAGCATGACCATCTGACCTTCCTTGCCAAGGGAGATCAGGTGCTGGAGGATCATCCGATAGGGCAGCAGGAGGACGAGGAGGACGAGGATGAGTTGGCGCTCAACTTCTCGCTCGTCTATGACTTCGCTACGACGGCTCCGCTGGAGGAGATTGAGTTTATCCTAGCTGATGCGGAGGTCAATGCTGCGGCTAGTCAACTCTCGATGAAGTCTAACTACGGCCACGCTGTGGGGCGTATGGTGCAGAGTGACTTGGGTCGTAAGTATCTAGGCAATTCGACTCTAACGCAGATCATCTCGGCTACGAGTGCTGCCTGCGATGCCCGTATGGACGGAGCGCCTGTGACGGTGATGAGCAATTCGGGCAGTGGCAACCAAGGAATCACGGCGACGATGCCTGTGCTGACCTTTGCCAAAGAGCAAAAGAAAGGGCACGAAGATACGGTTCGTGCCCTGATGCTGAGTAATCTGATGGTAATCTATATCAAACAGAAGCTGGGTCGCCTCTCGGCGCTCTGCGGTTGTGTTGTTGCCTCGACGGGTGCTGCTTGTGGCTTGACCTACCTGCTCGGTGGTAATAAGCAGCAGGTGAGCTATGCGGTGAAGAATATGGTGGGCAACATCACGGGTCTCCTCTGCGATGGTGCTAAGCCGAGCTGTAGTCTGAAGGTGTCGAGCGGTGTGAGCACGGCTATGTTCTCAGCCTTGCTGGCGATGGAGCAGAAGGTGGTCACCGGTAGCGAAGGCATCGTGGACGATGATGTGGATCAGACGATAGACAACCTGACCAGCATAGGCCGTGTAGGTATGAACGAGACGGATCGTCTCGTGCTCGACATTATGACCTCCAAAAAGCACTAGTCCTCCGCGAAAGGAAAACGTGACGAGTAGCCCTTTGTAGGGACGCTCGGTCTGAGCGTCCGTTGTAGTACAGCGAAACGTCACCCTGTAGGGACGCTCGGTCTGAGCGTCCGTTGTATCAAAGGTTACAGCATCGTGGTTTTAACGGGGACGGACGCCCTCTCGCTAGACACTAGCCGAGCGTCCCTACAAAGGGCTACTCGTCTCGCAGGTCGGGGACAATCGTTATACGTTCCGAGTGGGGGGCCCTTTAGCGTCGCTTTCGTCTGAAGTAGGAGACCATCAGTTCACGGCACTCCTCTTCGCAGACGCCTCCTACGACGATGCTTTTGGGGTGGGGGAGCGCATCGCTATAACGCATATAGCCACCCTTGGGGTCGGCAGCGCCGTAGACGATACGTCCTATCTGTGTCCACCGCAAAGCTCCCATACACATAGGACACGGCTCGAGGGTCACGTAGAGCGTACACTGCGGTAAGTACTTACCTCCGATGGCAGCCGTTGCCTGCGTGATAGCGAGCATCTCGGCATGAGCCGTGGGGTCGTTGAGTAGCTCGACTTGGTTATGACTTTTAGCCAAAATGCGTGTGCCGACCGCTATGACTGCCCCGATGGGTACTTCGTCGGCTTCGTAAGCGATGAGAGCTTGCTGGAGCGCTAGTCGCATCATTCGCTCGTCTAGGTGTGGCTCTATGAGAGGCTGCGAGATCATACTTAGCCAAAGATAGAGTCTAGCGTGGAGAAGAGTTCGCCACCACGCAGTGAGCGAGCTGCAATCGTCCCATCGGGTGCTATCAGCATAATCTCGGGAATGCTATAAATACCATAGGCGATAGAGGTCTGGGAAGATGGATCGTAGAGTTGCGTCCATGGCAACTGGTAGTCTTCAAGGAGCAGGTCTTGATTGTACGGCTCGTCCCAGAGGAAGATGCCAATCATATTAAGCCCTCGCTCATGGTAGATGTTGTATGCTTTGATTAGGTTAGGCATCTCATCGAGACAAGGCTTGCACCAGCCAGACCAGCAGTGCACGAGGGTGTAGCACTCTGGGATTAGGTGATCCGAGAGGTGTGTCGTATCCTCTTGTAGGGTCTCTAGAGTCAGGTCTACCATAGGAGTGCCAGGAGCCGTACGATAATAGTTGTCGTAGATGAGTAGATAGAGAGCTATCTCGTGATTGTTTAGCACGACAGGCCCCATATACTTCCGCACGAAAGGTACCGTCTCGAGAAGACTCTCATAGTTAATCGTTAGGAGCATCACGGTAGAGATAATCCCGACAGGATCGTTGGGGTGGCGCAGGCAATACTCCTTAGCGAGTATGATGTAGTCATCGATAGAGGTCTTAAAATCCTGATCGAAGGCATCAAAGAGCGCACTATCAGTGGGGATGTCAGCGAGCTTTCGCTTGAATTCATATCCTAGGCTGTCGAGGGAGTCGTAGAGGCGGTTGAGCTCATTGTTGAGATAGTCGCCATCGAGCAGCTTACGCTTGATAAAATCAATAGAGAGTGGCTGCGTCGTGAGGATGACAGGGATAGGCTCCTCTCCTGTTATCTCAAGATAGGCGATATGCTTGCTCATGCTATCCACATAGTTGCCCTTGAGGAGAAACTCCCCTTTGTGTACAAATCCACTGTCTATCGTCTTGCCGTCTAGTAGTAGCTTGACCATTGGAGGGTCGGCACCCTCCTGCGCATTGGTGTAGCCCGATATATGGTATCTCTCCTGCTGCTGGCAACTACAGAAGAGACTCATCGCAACGAAAGAGAGCAGTAGCAGCATCCTCGTGAGATGCTGCCTAGAGAGCTGTGGTGGCGTGTGGGTAGACATGAGAGGAGAGGAGGGTTCTTACGATTCGGGCATCAAGATCTCCAGTAGCTCTTGGACTCCTTGTGTAGCTACCTTCTGGATATGTGTGACGTGAGCGATGCCGTGCGTATTGACCTCTTTGGGGTCAATGAGGTAGATGGGGGTGCCGTTGGGAACGTAGGCAAGGAGGCTCGCAGCGGGGTAGACGTTGAGCGAAGTGCCCACGACTACCATAATGTCTGCTTGACTGGCCTCACGAATGGCTGGCTCGATCATTGGCACCGCCTCGCCAAACCATACGATAAAGGGTCTCAGCTGCGACCCGTCGGGAGCGAGATCGCCCACGTGCAGGTCGGGATGCTTGGGATCTACGGGGTAAGTCTTCTGGGTATTGCGTACGGAGCAGTTTTTCATCAGCTCGCCATGGAGATGTATCACCTTGCTGCTACCCGCCCGCTCGTGGAGGTTGTCCACATTTTGCGTTACGACGGTCACATCGTACTGACGCTCTAGCTCGGCTAGCCCATAGTGTGCCGCATTGGGTTCGCAGCCTACATAGTCACGACGACGAGCATTGTAAAAGTCTAGTACCAACTTGGGATTGCGTATGAAGCCTTCGATAGAGGCTACGTCCTGGACGGGGTAGTTTTCCCATAGTCCGTCACTATCTCTAAAGGTCGATATGCCACTCTCGGCACTGACGCCAGCACCGGTGAGGATGACCAGCTTGCGCTTCGCTTGATTGCTTGGGTTATTCATAATGTCTGTCTTCTTTATAGTTGGTTCCTAAGATACGAAACTTATTTCTCAAGGTCAAATAGTGGCTCGGGCTGTAAGAGCTGAAAGCCCTGTCGGTGCAAGGGGCAGGAGCCGTGCTGGCGTATCCCCTCACGATGCTGCGCTGTCGGGTAACCTTTGTTTTGCTCCCAGCCGTAGTGCGGGTAGTGCTGCGCCTGCTGGGTCATATATTCATCTCGGTGCGTCTTAGCTAGGATCGAGGCGGCAGCGATAGCTAGGTAGCGGTCGTCGCCCTTGACGATGGTGTGGTACTCGACCTCGTCGGGGCGTGGGTCGTAGTAGTTACCATCGACGAGCAGTCGCTCGGGCGTGCAGGGCAATGCCTCGATGGCGCGCTGCATAGCGAGCATAGAGGCGTGGAGGATGTTGATCTGTTGGATCTCCTGAACGGTTGCCATGCCTACCGCCCACGCTGTGGCATGCTCCTCGATGAAGTGACGTAGCTCCTCACGCTGCTTGGCCGAGAGCTTCTTACTATCTCGCAGATGTGGATGGTCTAGCGTGTCGGGCCAGATGACCGCTGCCGCATAGAGGTCGCCAGCGAGGGCTCCTCGTCCTGCCTCGTCACAGCCACACTCGATGAGTCCGTCCGATGCGTAGCGATGTAGTAAGGGCATAGTACCTTTAGCCTAGTATGGTGAGGGCACGTCGTAGTGCTTTCGCAAAAATTTCTAGATCTTCGTGCGTGTTGTACAGCCCGAGAGATGCACGGATCGTGGCGTGGTGACCCATCCCCTCGATGAGCGGGATAGCGCAGTGATGCCCCGTGCGGAGTGCTACGCCCTGCTGGTCTAGAAGCAGACCGAGGTCGTATGCGTGTGCCTGGTGGCTGATGAAGGTGACGACGGCTCCCTTGCCAGGGGCGGTGCCGAGAATCTCGAGCGAAGGCTCCTGACTGATGATTTGCGTGAGATGCTCTAGGAGCTCCGTCTCGTAAGCGTGAATGCGGTCGAGGCCAATCGCTGAGATGTACTCAACGGCTGTGGCAAAGGCGTGCGAACCGATGAAGTCCGGCGTGCCAGCCTCAAACTTGTACGGCAACTCGTTGAAGGTGGTCTCCTCAAAGGACACATGCTCGATCATCTCGCCACCATATTGGTAGGGAGGTATCTGCTCGAGGAGCTTGCGCCGTCCCCATACGATGCCGATACCTGTGGGGCCGTACACCTTGTGCGATGAGCAGACGTAAGCATCGATGCCTAGCTCCTGCACATTGACCGACATATGGGGCGCAGACTGCGCTCCGTCAACGATGATGATAGCACCCTTGTCGTGAGCCAGACGGGCTAGCTGTGCGACGGGATTGACCGTGCCTAGGACGTTGCTCACATGCGCTACGGAGACGATCTTGGTGCGGTCGGAGAGCAGAGCCTCAAAGGCGGGTAGGTCTAGCGAGCCGTCCGCTAGAAGCGGGGCGACACGTAGATGCGCTCCCTTGCGTAGGCAGAGCTGTTGCCACGGCACGAGGTTAGCATGGTGCTCCATAGCAGTAATGAGCACTTCGTCATCGGGACCAACGAGCGTTTCGCCAGCCGTAGAGGCTAGCAGGTTGAGCCCTTCGGTGGTGCCACGTGTGAAGATCACTTCGTTAGGGTCTGATGCTCCGATGAAGTGCGCCAGTGTGGCACGTGCTGCCTCGTGGCGATCAGTCGCCTCACGGCTGAGCTGGTAGACGCCTCGGTGGACGTTGGCATTGTATCGTGTGTAGCCCTCGGTGATGGCATCGATGACCACTTGAGGCTTTTGTGTAGTGGCACCGCTGTCTAGGTAGACCCAGCCAGGTTGCGCTGAGGCGTAGTGCTGTATGAGTGGAAAGTCTAGACGATATGAGGAGAGGTCTGTAGAAGACATAAGGATAAGAAGGAAGTGTTCGACTAAAGCAACAGCCCGTCAATCAGATAAGCTGCTATATGTACGACGGCTAGCAGAACGACACCCATAGAGGTGCGCCTGAGTACAGCGTTGAGCTGGCTACCTGTCATAAGGATCATCTGACGGTATATGGATAGAGCGTAGAGGAGGTAGGGGAGGAGTAGGACGATGCCCCAGATGTTTCCTTTGAAAGCGACGATGGAGAGGAGCCATGCGAGGAGTATGTTTGCCAAGTAAAACTTTGGAGCAAATTCCTGACCAAGACGCACGATGCTCGTTCGCTTATGGTTCTTGCAATCTTCTTCGTAGTCTCGGTAGTTATTGACCACAAGGATATTGACCGCCACGGCACCCATAGCTGTCGCCACGAGAAAGCTCTGTGTCGTGACCGATCCCGTCAGTAGGTAGTAAGTGGTCATCACGGCGACCCAGCCATAGAAGATCATCACCGCCACATCGCCCAGCCCTAAGTAGGCGAGCGGAAAAGGACCGCCCGTGTACATCCAGGCGAAGAGTATGATGAGCGCACCGAGGAGGAGTAGCCACGGGTTGGTCAGTAGACAAAGAGTCACACCTGCCACGGCAGCGATAAGCCCCCAGAAGAGTGCCACTCCGATGATGTCACGCTCTCGCAGTTGCCCCGAAGCGAGTGCCCGGTTAAAGCCTACGCGCTCCCCTCCGTCAGCACCACGCTTGAAGTCGTAGTAGTCGTTGCAACAGTTAGAGAAAGATTGCGCCGACAGCCCCACGACAAGGCAGAGCGTCGCTATGAGCCAGTTAGGGCTACCCTGTAACCCAGCCAAAGCGATAGCAACGGCTATCGGAGCTAGCGAAGCTGGCCAACTGTATGGTCGTGAGACCGAGATGAATTGCTTGAGGGTCATAGTAGCTCTGGACCTGGGGTACGCAGATGTGCGAAGAGGTGGTCCGAGAGATAGATCATCGCACGCTTCTTCTCCTCCGTAGCAATGACGAGGTCGATGCTGTTGCTACTAGTTCCGTAGCAGATGAGCCGTACCGCAACATCATCTACCGCCTCAAGGATGCGCGCCTCAAAGCCTATGCGATGCCATCCCATGTCGCCTACGATTGCGAGAATCGAGAGGTTGCTCTGCACAGATCCCTCCGCCCAGGGAGTCATCTCCTCAATCAGTGTGGGAATCGTCTCCGAGTCCTCCTCTGCGACGATGACGTAACCATCGCCCGAAGCCATCAGGATGTCCGGCTCTATGTGCAGACGATGCATAGCCTCCGTCAGCGTAACGAGGAATTGCCCCGTAGAGACATCGCTATTGCTCAGATGCTTCAGCAGAAGCGTCACGACACACATCCCGTCCTTTGCCGAGATTGCCTTGATCATATCTCTGTTTGTCACGTGAGATATGAGCGTGCCAGGGGCCGACGGGTCGAGCGTGTTGAGCAGTCGCACAGGGATACCTGCACGTCGTGCTGGCTCGATGCAGGCGGGGTGCAAAATCTTAGCACCGCAACGAGCTAGCTCGGCAGCTTCGCCAAAGCTCAGACGACGCACAGGCGATGTCATATTGACCACTCGTGGGTCGTTGTTGTGTAGCCCATCAATGTCGGTCCATATCTGTATTTCCTCAGCTTGTACCGCCTCGCCAATGAGCGTAGCGCTGTAGTCGCTACCGCCACGACGTAGGTTGTCCACCTCACCGAAAGCGTTGCGACAGATGTACCCCTCCGTGAGGAAGAGCGCCTCCACATCGCGTACCTCCTCGACCATCGGGCGCAACCGCTGAGCGATGTACTCGATGTCTGGTCGCCCCTCGTGGGTGATACGCATAAAGTCCAGAGCCAGTAGCTTATGTGGCGTGATCCCCTCGTAGAGCTGTAGCGTGAGTGCCATCAGAGCGGTACACATCATCTCGCCACAGGCGAGGATCTGCTTCTCATCGTTGTGGGTAAAAGCCTCGTTGAGCGTCTGTAGCAAGAGACTATCCAAGATGGGTGTTAGCGCTTCCTCTGCCAACTGTTGGTGAAGTTCGTGTCCCGCAAAGAGCTCTGGCACTACATTGTCTATATAGCGACTACGTAGCATCTCCACATGACGGGTCGCACGGTCACGCTCGCCAGAGGAGATCAGCTCCGTCAGCGTCACTAGGTCGTTCGTCGTGCCAGCCATAGCCGAGAGTACGAGCGTCTTGCGCCTTGGCATACTCGCCACTAGATGCGCTACTGAGCGTATGCGATCAGGTGAACCGACAGAGGTGCCGCCAAACTTCAATACAATCATAGTGTAGCTTCGATAGGATTGACAAAAGGCTCTGAGCTAGGCTCCTTAACTTGCTTTAGGGTAGGGGATAGATCGATACGCTCCAACGTACGACTCTCCAGATTGATATGGTATCTCGTAGCGGGTAGCTCCTGTATGAGCGTCTCATTGTGCGTGCTCATCAGCACCGCTACACCCTCCTTAGCTAGTGACTGGATCAGTTGACCGATCAGTAGCGAAGTCTCACTGTCTAGTCCCGTCGTAGGTTCATCCAGTAGGATCAGTCGTGGCCGTACGACCAGCGCACGTGCTATGCAGATACGCTCAGCCTCGCCACCGCTCAGCTCGTGCGGGTACTTGTAGTGCTTACCCTCCATACCGACCTGCGTCAGTGCCTCCTCGATACGAGTAGCACGTTGCTCTCGCTTCTTCACCCCTACGGCACGTAAGACGAAGTCTAGGTTGCCCTGCACCGTATAGTTATATAGGAGTTGCGCCTGTGATTGGAAAACGATCCCCAAGGAGCGTCTCAAGGCTTGTCGCTGGCGTACAGACATATGGTGCAGGTCGTAGTCCAGCACCTTAGCGACACCTCCCTTAGGCACCAGCTCGCCATAGAGTAGCTCTAGGAGCGAACTCTTGCCACTTCCCACAGGTCCTGTAAGGTAGGCAAAGTCCCCCGCTTCGAGTGACAGTGTGACGTCTCGTAGTAGCTCATGCTCGTATCGTGATACCGTGACACCCTGTAGGTCAATGATCGTACTCATAGTGGCTAACGTCTAGATTCATTGGTTACTGTAGTGCAAAGCGCAGATACGCCTCGCAGTTTGCCGGTAGCCTCTCAGCCACCGTATCGCTATAAGTGTCGTAAAAGGCGTGATGCCCTATATAGTCCGCCCGTGCGAAAGCAGCTAGCCCCTCGTAAGGTGTGAGGAAAGTCGCTAATGTATGCTTTTGTGAGCCACCCTCGCAGAAGTTTGCCTCAGCACTACCACAAGAGACAGCGACACCGAGCTGACGACCCACCCAGGCATCGCCACCCTCACCGAAGGCCCACCCCTCACCAAAGACCTCGTCTGTCCATTGCTTGAGGATCGCTGGAGCGGAGTACCAGTAGAGGGGAAATTGCAGTATCACACGGTCGTGACGCTCCACGAATGCACGCTCATGCGCCACATCTATAGGCGTCCCCGTGGGGTAAGCGTCACAGAGGCTATGTATCGTAGCGTGTCCCGTGAGCGCCTCCATCCAAGCTTTGTTGATCACAGAGTGCTCTAGGTCGGGGTGCGCTACGATGATTAGCGTGTTATGTCTCTCCATATTCAATTAGAATGTAAAGCCAGCACCGAGGTAGAAAGAGGTATTGCGCATAGCCTTCTGTCCAAGCTTCTCTAGCTTAGGATCATTCTTCTCAATCTTCAACTCATCGACGAAGCCCATATCAGCACCTACCATACCATACCACGAGCCGAAGGTTACCTTCGCCTTAGCACCTAGGCCGATGTCGTAGCGCTTGAGCTTAGCTTCATCCATCCCAAGGATACCATCCTTGTAGACATTGTAAGTCTTCTGGATATCGTCTAGGATCTTGCCCTGGCTAACGGTAGCTCCTAGAGCGTAGGCAAAGTAAGGACCAGCCTCCACAGAAGCTCCGATAGTAGGCGTCAAGTTTAGACGTACACCCACATTTACAGGGATCTGCATATAGTGGCTGTAAACCTTTATGTCGCCCTCACCCTTTGGAGAGAGGAAGGTATATTGATTCCCCTTCATCGCAAGAGATAGGCCCGAGCCAATGTACATCATCTTGCTAACGTTGATATCTACTCCAGCACCGAGGCGGTAGCCAACGAAAACCTTGTTTTCAGAGACATCTTCGAATGTCTTAGCATGCGAAAGGTTGAATAGCGGAGCTGCATCCACGTAAATGCGCAGAGGCATCTGAGCCTGCGCTGTGCCACCAAGTGCGCAGAGCGCCACGAGTGAGAGTAGTAGTGTACGTAGTCTTGTCATAGTAATATATATGTATAAGCTAAAGTTGTAATTACCCCTCAAAAGTACAACAATCTTGCGAGATGAGCCTGCGATGATACGTGTAACCCGCTGTAGGGACGCTCGGCTAGTGTCTAGTGGGAGGGCGTCCGTTGTGTCTGTGCGTGACGTGTAACCCGCTGTAGGGACGCTCGGCTAATGTCTAGTGGGAGGGCGTCCGTTGTGTCAAAGGTACAGCATCGTGGTTTTAACGGGGACGGACGCCCTCCCGCTAGACACTAGCCGTGCGTCCCTACAACGGGTTACTCGTCCCTGCGGGCTACTCGTGGGGTGCTAGTCAACGTGTATCACATAGCGCTCCTTGCGGGGAGCAGGCTCGGGGCTCTCATCGGGGTAGCCAATGATACAGCAGGCGACACCCACGAGGTCTCCCTCCAGTCCCCACTCCTTGAGGAGCGCTTGACCCTCCTCCAGCTCGAAGATACCCTTAGCCGCATTGATCCAGCAAGTGCCGAGACCGAGCGCATGAGCAGCATTCTGCATATTACCCACCACCAGAGCACCATCTTGCAGGTAGTTACTCGACAGCGACTTATCAGCTAGCACGACCAAAACAGCTGGAGCACCATAAAACTGATCCTCCTCTCCTCCACGAGCTTTGTTAGCCAGCTGAGAGAGCTGGTCGCGCACGGCACGATTGGTCACAGCCACGATTGTGGCCGACTGCTTACCCATCGCCGAGGGTGCATAGGTACCCGCCTCGAGTACCTTATCTAGTAGCTCCTGAGACGGCAGTTCAGGCTTATACTTACGTATACTCCTGCGTGTTAGGAATATGTCCATTTTCTCTTGAGTTGTCATACGCATAGTCTCTTCTGTAGTGTCTGTACTGTTTGATTGATCTGTTGTCGTAGTCTTCTGACAGGCGGTAGCTCCCACGAGGAGCAGTATCATCGCCATCGTCAGTGGCATCCATTTACGTAGCATAGTCGTTAGCATCTATTCGTTAGTATATATAAGCCCTTGTCCTTTGTGGCAAAAGCCCTCTACCCACAAATATACGAAAAGCTCCGCACAGCAAAAGCACCTTACCCGCCCCCGATTTCGCCAATCCCCACGTGGATATTCGCCAATCTCCACGTGGGGAATGAAAATTCTCCACGTAGGCGACAAACAAAACTTCGGAGGAATCAAATGAAACTTCGGAGGAAATGATTCGTCCCCACGTGAAGAATAAAAAATAGCCACGTGGATATTCGCCAATCCCCACGTGGCTATCTTCTTTTAGTGTTATCTTTGCAAAGTAGTACGACAGCTATGGCACAAGATAAGATTGAGATAGACATATTAGAGGACCAGCTCCCCACCTCTCTCCTAGGGATACTCCTGCAGGATCACACTACGGAGGAGAATATCTTTTGGGCGTGCAATGACTATGATGAGCTCGGGGCGGGTTACTCCTTTTCCGATCCCATCACCCTAGACGCTATCCGAGGGGAGCATGGGCGGGTTATTATGCCTCGTGTTATGAAGCATCGTGACCTGAAGCGACGTCGTACCAAGGAAAAGGCGGAGATATTTACCCCAGCGTGGGTCTGCAACCTACAGTGTAACTGTGGCGACGATGGGTACCTCGCTGAGGGGAGCAGCTTCAACTACAATCTAGATGCCGAGGGTCGTGAGTGGGAGGCTACGACTGAGCCTATCCGCTTTGCCGAGGGGGTGACGTGGCAGGACTATATCCTTAGGACCTGTATGGAGATAACCTGTGGCGAGGCTCCTTACTTGGCGAGCCGCTATGATGCAGTCACGGGTGAGCCGATACCTATATATAAGCGCATCGGGCTCCTCGACCGCAAGCTACGTGTCGTCGGCGAAAACGTCTCAGACCGTGTCGACTGGCTCGTCTGGGTAGCTAAGTCCTTCCAGAGTGTCTACGGCTACGAGTGGCAGGGGGACAATATCCTCCTAGCTCGTGAGAATATGCTCTACACCTTCATCGAGTACTATCGTGACCGCTGGGGCGAGGAGCCTACGTTGGCGGAGCAAACGGAGATCGCAGAGGTCGTAGCGTGGAACATTTTCCAAATGGATGGCCTCAAGTTTGTCATCCCTAACTCCTGCCATGAAGAAGTGCAGCACACGGGTCTATTCGAGGCAGATGTCAAGCGTGTCCCTTGTCCTGGCTGTAAGAAGAATGACCCGCTCCTGCACAACGGCATCTATGCCAAGATCAGAGATTGGCAGCAGGATGGAGTGCTTCACCTCGTCGATGTCTATCGCCAAGGCAAGGCACGCAATGAGCGTGAAGCAATGGAAGCTAAGAAGGAAGAGGCGGAGCAACGTAAATCAAAGCAACGTAAGAAGAAGCAATGAGTGAAGAACTGATTGATGCGTTAATCATCGGGAGGGTAGAACCTTATATCTATGCTTTCTCGACGGAGAGTGTACCCAACTATCTCAAGGTTGGGGATACTTACCGACCAGTCTTACAGCGACTAGATGAGTGGAGACGCTACTTTCCCAACTTGCGTTCTCGCTATAGTGCCGTGGCTAAGGTCGATGAGGAGACCTACTTCCGAGACTTTGCCGTGCATCGCTATTTAGAGCATCAGTTACAGCGTAGTCGGTTGCGTCCGAGTGACCTATCGGAGGGACTTTACTACTCGCGGGAGTTCTTTCGAGAAGCTACGGAGGAAGACCTGCGCCAAGCGATGGCAGACATTGAGCGGTCGTATGAGCGTGGGGAGGGGCGATATGATTTCTTTAAGTTTGAGGAGAGTCGTATCCCGGTGAAACACACCTATAAGCGCACAGAGAGCTTTGAGCCACGACCTAATCAGCAGGAGACGATAGAGCGATTTAAGCAAGCCATATCACAAGGGCGTAACAACCTGCTGATGTATGCAGTGATGCGCTTTGGTAAGAGCTTTACCTCGCTCTGCTGTGCGGTTGAGATGCAAGCGAAACTTGTACTTGTGGTCTCTGCAAAGGCGGATGTCCGCGAGGAGTGGAAACGCTCAGTCGAGAGCCACGTGAAGTTTGCCGAGTACAGCTTCCTAGACAAAGACAAGCTCATGGAGAGTGAGACAGTTCTAGAGGAGACGCTAGCCACAGGGCGTGCTGTGGTCTTCTTGACGCTACAAGACTTGATGGGTAGTGAGATCAAGCAGCGTCATCAGGCACTCTTTGACCGTGAGATAGATCTCTTACTCATTGATGAGACTCACTATGGAGCTAGAGCCGCTGAGTATGGTCGTGTCCTGAAGCTCAACAAGAGAGAACTCAAGCAGGAGACTCGCGAGCTGGACAGTGCTGAGCAGTACGAAGATTGTACAGAGCTAAAGCAGCTGCGTAGCCGTGTCCGTATTCACCTATCGGGGACTCCTTATCGCATCTTGATGGGGAGTGAGTTTGAGGCGGAAGATATTATCGCCTTCTACCAGTTCTCAGACATTGTCGAGGAGCAAGCAGAGTGGGATCGTGAGCATATACTCTCGGATGAGGTGAAAGAGTGGGACAATCCCTACTACGGCTTCCCACAGATGGTGCGCTTTGCCTTCCTGCCTAATGAAAGTTCGCTACGTGTTATGGAAACATTGCGGGCAGACGGCTATGAGATGGGGCTGTCAGAGCTCTTTCGTCCTCGCTCTATCTTGCGAGACAATAAGGAGGGGCGGCACCGCCTATTTGTCCACGAGGATGAGATCTTGGAGTTCTTGCAGGCGATCGATGGTGTGCAGGAAGATGCGCATCTATTGTCTTTCCTTGATTTGGAGCAGATCAAGCGAGGGCAGATGTGTAGGCATCTCGTTTTCGTCTTACCTTACAGAGCTTCGTGCGATGCTATGGAGCAACTGTTGACGGAGCATAAAGAACTCTTCCGCAATCTATCTGACTACACCATAGTCAATATAGCTGGTGTCGATGATCCCAAGCGATATCGTAGCACCGAAGATGTCAAAGCTCAGATAGCTGACTGCGAGAGGAAGGGTGAAAAGAGTATCACCCTAACGGTCAATCGTATGCTAACGGGTAGCACCATCCCTGAGTGGGATACGATGCTCTATCTCAAGGATTGTGCCTCGCCACAAGAGTACGACCAGGCTATCTTCCGACTTCAGAATCAGTACATACGGACGCTGACGACAGAGGGTGGCTCGGAGCAGGTCAAGTACAATATGAAGCCTCAGACGCTTTTGGTAGACTTTGACCCGCAGCGGATGTTTCGCCTACAGGAGCAACGAGCGCAGATCTACAATGTCAACACGGATCAAGCTGGCAATAAGAAGCTTCAGGAGCGCATTGAGACGGAGCTACGCCACTCGCCGATAGTTACAATCGGAGCCGAAGGCTTACAGCGTGTAGAGGCTAGTGACATAATGGATGCCGTACGCTCCTACAGTGCTGAGCGCAGTGTGATGGATGAGGCTACCGAGATACCGATAGACTATACGCTACTGGCTAACGAGCGGATGCGCTCTGTCATCTCGCAGCTGAACCCCATAGATGCCTCTAAGGGAATAGAGATACAGGCGGTCACGGGCGAGGAGAGCGAGCTAGAGCTAGAGATATATGACACGCCTAAGGGAGGCGATGCTACCTCTACGCAGACAGCTCCCTCCGCAGAGACAGATGAAGGTCGCTTGCTGGGCAAGCAGTTGGCGACTTACTATGCGCAGATACTCTTTTACGCTTTTCTGACAGATACTCCAGTCTCCTCGCTAGAGGATCTGATAGCTTCGATCGGTCAGTGTGCAAACAATAAGCGCATAGCACGCAATGTGGGGCTACAAGCCTCTATCCTACAGATCATACAGACAGAGAGTAATCCTTTTGTCTTGCGAGCTCTGGACTATAAGATTGAGAACATCAATACGCTGATGAGTGACACGTCGCTGACCCCGAGTGAGCGTGTGGCGGTGGCGATGAAGAAGTTCGGACGACTCTCCTCATCGGAGATAGTCACGCCACAGGCTGTCGCACTAGAGATGATCGATGCGCTAGACGAAGGCGTCATCACGCGAGACACACGCATACTAGACATAGCGTCCAAGCAGGGCGAGTTTACCAGAGCTTTGGTTAGCAGGTTTGGTATGGCAGTCGGACGCAACGTCTACGCTCTTCCCACCTCCACGGTGAGTTACGAATTTACCCTCAAGGTCTATCGTCTCCTCGGATTAGACACAGACCATGTCATCTCAGACTTTACGACCTATGACATCCTTGATAAAGACAAGAAAGACAGAATAATAAAGCAACTCATAGATATGAACTTCGAAATAGTAATTGGAAATCCTCCATACCAAGAGTCTAATGAAGGACAAGGAAATGGGTCTGATCCCATCTATCACCACGTAATAGAGTTTATAAAGGAAATAGCTAATCAGTGGCTGTTGATACACCCTGGTCGCTTTTTGTTTAATGTCGGCAAAACCCCAAAGGAGTGGAATGAAGCAATGCTACAGAGCAATCACTATAGGATTGTAAATTACTGGTCTGATAGTGCTAATGTCTTCCCCTTGGTTAATGTGATGGGGGGCATCGCTGTTTCGTACTGGAACACAAACAGCTGGTTCAAGGCGATTGACTTCTTCTCTCCTTTTGAAGAGGTAAAACATATTTTGGCAAAGGTGGAGTCAAAAGACTTTAAGTCATTTTCTTCAATCGTTGGTCCTCGTGAGTTATATCGTATCTCTCCGATGCTCTATAAAGAGCATCCAGAACTTAAAGGTCGACAAAGTAAAGGGCATAAGTTTAGTTTGGGAGCGAACATATTTGATATATTTGGAGAGATGTTTTTCGAAGCCCCAATATCCAAAGAAGATATGGTGCGCATATATGGCAGAGAAAAGAATGAGCGTTGCTATCGGTGGACTAAACGTCGTTATATAACGCATCCTAACAATCTAGACAAGTATAAGGTGATTCTACCGAAGAGTAATGGGTCTAAGCCTTTGGGAGATGCTCAAATGACACCTATTATTGGAGACCCAGCTCTTGGAGAGCCTTCTGTTGGGTATACAGATACGTTTATTGGTATTGGCGCATTCGATAGCCGTAGCGAGGCAGAGGCATGTCTGAAGTATATCAAGACCAAGTTCGCCCGTACGATGCTCGGCATATTGAAGGTAACACAAGACAACCCTAAGGATACTTGGCGCTTTGTGCCTCTGCAGGACTTCACCTCAGGCTCCGACATCGACTGGAGTCAGTCGGTCGCTGAGATAGACCGTCAGCTCTACAAGAAGTACGCCCTCACTCCCGACGAAATAGCCTTCATCGAGGAGAAGGTCCGCCCGATGGTTTAGCTCAACACACCACACTCAACGATTGACCGATACGTGTAACGATTTGTAGGGGTGCTCGGTTTGAGCGTCCGTTGTATCAAAGGTTACAGCGTCGTTTCGCTTTAACGAAGACGGACGCTCCGACCGAGAATTCCTACAAAGGGTTACTCGGTCTGAGCGTCCGTCCTTGTTAAAGGTTACAGAGTTTATGTTCTACAAATCGTTACTCGTCTGGTGAGTTGTGTCAGGCGAGGTCGAAGGTGTGCCACGAGCCGTGCCATAGGTCAACGGTGAGGAGCTTGCCGAGGAGAGAGGGCGTCTGCCCTAAGGCTAGCTGGAGCGTCTGGATCGCCTGGATGCTGCCGATGACGCCGGCGGTGGCGCCGATGACTCCTGGTGGTACGATCTCCTCTGCGCTGTGCGGTTCGCTGTACAGGTCGCGATAACGTAGACTACTAGAGGGCGCAAAGATGGTGCATTGTCCTTGCCACCCTTCGATGGCACCATGCACGAGGGGCTTGGCGGTGCTGCGGGTGTAGTCGTCTAGGAGGTAGCGTGTGGGGTAGTTGTCCGTAGCATCGACGATGATCTGGTAGTCGGCTAGTAAGGTCGCCACATTGACCTCATTAAGTCGCTCGGTAATCGCTTCGATCTGAAGGGTACTGTTGAGTGCGGTGAGACGCTTTTGCGCTTGGATAGCTTTGGGCTGTGCGAGGTCGGACTCACAGTAGAGGATCTGACGCTGGAGGTTGGAGGGGGAGACGACATCGCAATCAATGATAGCGATGCGCCCGATGCCTGCAGCTGTGAGGTAGTAGAGTATAGGAGCTCCTAAGCCCCCAGCGCCAACGACTGCCACCCTCGTCTGAGCAAGTAGTCGCTGACCCTCGGGGCCTATCTCGGGGAGCTGTAGCTGACGCTCGTATCGTGCGCTGTCAGCAATGCCCTTGTTGCCCGTGTTGTTTTGGGACATGCGGGTTACATCCACTGGTCCCAGTCTTTCCAGATAACTTCATATCCCTGTGCTTTGATAGCAGCGATCATCTCTTCGGGAGAGCGTGAGTCGTTGATAGAGAATTGCTCTAGCTCAGGATTGGGATTGACATAACCGCCGGGCTGTGTGCTACTGCCGGCACTCATAGAGTTGGCACCGATGCGTACCGCCATATCTCTGAAGGCACTGCTCTCGCGAGTGGATAGAGAGATCTCGACCTCGGGGTCGAAGATGCGGTAAGCGCAGATGAGCTGTACCATCTGACGGTCGTTGATCGGGTCTGAGGGCATGTAGGAGCCTACGTGCGGACGCAGACGGGGTAGCGAGATAGAGTACTTGGTCTGCCAGTGGTGGCTCTCAAGATAGTCTAGGTGTAGCGCGGTAAAGAAAGCGTCCGTGCGCCAGTTGTCTAGTCCTAGGAGGGCACCGATACCGACCTTGCGAAAGCCTGCCTCGGCAGCTCTGTCGGGTGTCTCTAGGCGGAAGCGATAGTTGGCCTTGAGCCCCTTAGGGTGAAAGCGTGGATAGCTCTCCTCGTTGTAGGTCTCCTGATAGACACAGACGTAGTGTGCGCCCGCCTCAACGAGCACTTTGTAATCCTCGACAGACATAGGCTGTACCTCGATCGATATTTGCGCGAACATGGGGCGGATGAGCTCGATGACCTGACGGTAGTACTCGACGCCGGCATGCTTTGGCGACTCGCCAGCCACGAGAAGGATATGGGTGAAGCCCATGTCGGCGATAGCTTTTGCCTCAGCCTGCACCTCCTCCATAGTGAGTACCTTGCGGACGATGTCATTCTCCTGATTGAACCCACAGTAGACGCAGTGGTTGTGGCAATAGTTAGAGAGGTAGAGAGGCTCGTACATACGTATGGTCTTGCCAAAACGCTCGATGCTGAGCTGCTGCGCTTTGGTCGCCATAGCGTCTAGGTAAGCATCTCCTGCGGGGGAGATGAGCGCCTTGAAGTCGCGTAGCGTAGGCGTAGCTGTGGCGATGGCGTGCTCTACATCTTGAGCAGTAAAGGTGTCAAACTCAGCACACTCCTGCTCCCAATTGTACTGCTGCTTATAATCGTAGAATGTCATTAGTCAAAGAATCCTTGAAGTGGTGAAGTGGCAGTGGCGGTCATATCGGTGGCGGGCTGACGCAGACCCATCTCGTAAGCTGAGCGACCAGCCTCGACAGCTTTTCTAAAGGCGGTGGCCATAGCTACAGGGTCGGCAGCGGTAGAGATAGCGGTATTAACGAGTACCGCATCGGCACCTAGCTCCATAGCCTCGGCAGCGTGTGAGGGGCGACCGATACCAGCATCAACAACTACGGGGACAGTGCTCTCAGCGATGATGATACGTAGCATATCTCGCGTGGTGAGTCCCATATTGCTACCGATCGGAGCGCCGAGTGGCATAACGCAAGGCGCACCAACCTCTTCGAGTCGCTTACAGAGTACAGGGTCTGCCTGTATGTATGGCATGACGATGAAGCCCTCCTTGACGAGCTGCTCGGTGGCGCGGAGCGTCTCCATAGCATCGGGGAGAAGGTACTTGGGGTCGGGGTGTACCTCTAGTTTGATCCAGTTGGTCTGTAGCGCCTCACGGGCTAGCTGTGCTGCATAGATCGCCTCGTCGGCAGTGCGTGCGCCAGAGGTATTAGGAAGGATGATGACATTGGGGCGTGTGATGCTCTCAATGAGTGTATCGTGGAGGCCTGCAGAGGTCTCTACTCGGCGAAGCGCGACGGTGATAAGCTCGCTGCCAGAGGCGTCTAGCGCGTCTGACATTAGTTGATTGTTGGCAAATTTGCCAGTTCCGATGAAGAGGCGCGAGGTGAAGTCGTGATCTCCGATTTTCAATGACTTAGTCTGCATGTGTATAGTAGATTAGAATGTATGTCTAGTTAGGAAAGCTTGATGTGTCACGCAGTAGCTGCGATACGGTATGGACCATATCGGTGGCGTGCTCGATGGCACCGCTCACAGCGATGCCGTCAATGAGTTTGTTGCTAAAGAGTGTCTCAGCATCTTCTGGCTGTATGCCTCCGATAGCTACAATGTGAGGAACGAAGAAATGTCGGCTCGTCTCTCTGACCTGCTGAGCGATCTGCGAGATCCCCTCTAAGCCTAGGATAGGAGCGAGGAGAGCTTTGGTCTGTGTATCTCGATAGGGACCCACACCGATGTAGTCTATGTCGGCTGCCAAGGCCGGCGGTAGGTCGTCGAGGCTGTTGACTGTATAGCCGATGATGTACTCATCGCCTAGGATGCGTCGCGCCTCTTGCGGAGGACAGTCTCGCTTGCCGAGATGCACCCCGTCAGCGTCTACAGCGATGGTGGCGATGATGTCGTCGTCGATGAGCAAGCAGGCATGGTAGCGATCGGTCAGTGTGCGTAGGCGCAGGCCCATCTCGATGCGCTCCTCGGTGGTCGCCTCCTTGAGTCGTAGCTGCACCCAGCGCCCGCCCGCTTCGAGGTATTGGGACACCTTATTATATAGTCTGTCGGGGTCTGACTCGTTGGTCACGTACTGTAGGTCAAAGTCAAAGTACAGATGCTGCTTCTTCCAATCCCCTGAAAGAAACTTGGGGTAAAGTAGCTGTCGCCCAGGACGGTTTGGTTGCCCCGCAAAGATAGCGGCGATGTAGTGGCAAGCCCGCTGCACAGAGCTTACGAGGCTGTACTCCATAGCCCAGTAGCTGGCGATCGCAGCAGAGAGCATACAGCCAGTGCCGTGGATCGACTTGTCGTAGCGATGCGTGTAGTAGGGGTGGATGCCGTCACGGGTGATCAGTTGGTTGACCACAAGATGTGGCGAAGTAGTATCGTGTCCTCCCTTGAGGAGGATAGCCACACTATGCTCCTGAGCGATGCGCTGAAGCTTTGCGGGATCGTCTGTACCAAAGAGTGCCTGAGCCTCGGGCTTATTGGGTGTGATGAGACTCACCTCATTCAGTAGGGTAGCGAGCTGGTCCTGCTCCTCTGTCCAAAGGCGGGTCTGCGTCTCCTGGGGGGCTGTGGGCTGGAGGATAGGGTCCCAAATGATTCGCTTGACGCCTAGCGCCTTCATCTGCGCAACGATCTGCACCGCCTGCTGTAAGTTCTGCACCATGCCGAGCTTAGCCACGGAGACTGGGTGGTCGGTGAGGAGCGTCGTCAGCGATTTCTGAAGTTGGTCGGACGGCGTGGCGGTAGCGGAGACAAAGCGGTGCAGGCTCTGTGCCGTGAGCGTAGA
Organism: uncultured Porphyromonas sp.; assembly: GCA_900546675.1. GTDB lineage: Bacteria > Bacteroidota > Bacteroidia > Bacteroidales > Porphyromonadaceae > Porphyromonas. Next base: position 21,480 of record URDQ01000016.1, read on the forward strand.
GATAACGCTGTAGCACTGCACGCTGAGGTCATTTGCGATGCGGGTGTCTACACCGATACCAGCTCCCGATGTGGGATCGTGACCCGCAACGGTCAGGATGGCGGGCGCTTGGTACTGATCCAGACGCTCTTGTCGTTGTTCCTGCGGTTGCGACCAGATGTCTCCTAGTACGGCGACACCAGCGTAGCCCGCCTTTGCGACGGTTTCTTGCTGCTCGGGGGTGATGCCCCCAAGAGCGTAGACAGGGTAAGGGAGCTTGAGCAATTCCTCCCGACAAGAGAGTAAGTCGGGGTTGCCCTGATAGCCCTCCTTGCTAATGCTATCAAAGAGCGGGCTGAGCAAGGCGTAGTCTGGTGTGAAGGGCAGCTCTTGCAGCTCTTGTAGCGAATGCGCCCCGACCGCTATCGTCTGGTGAGGAGTGAGAGGTATATCTCTCCACTCCGCCACACGACGATAGGGTAGGTAGATGCCTGCCACGTCATACTCCGCCAGTAGCGCATAGTGATCACACAGCACGATATGCTGGTGATAGGCGGGCTCTAGACTGTCTAAGACCTGTCTAAAGTCTGCCTCAGAAGCTCCCGGCATACGCAGGTGTACCTTACAGATACAGCTTCTTACGACATCAAAGATATCGCCAGCTACATCTTCTATGAGACTGTTGCATAAAGGCGAATCGCTGTGTTGCTTTCGGGATTCGGCTTCGGTCACATACGGAGGTATGCTCCCTTCAGACCTCACCCTCAGCGCCTTGCGCTTCATCCTTTCTGCAAAGTCTAGACAATCTTGCAAGCAAGATTGTGAGACTGTTGACTTTTGCAACAGTCTCTCTACATACTGACGTTCGGGCGGTGTGATGACGATCATAGGGCGACTGGGCGGTTACTGATTACTTGTCGTCCTCGATGCGCTTCTGTAGCTGACGACTAGCACGCATCGAGCAGAAGTGCTCACCACACATCGAGCAGAAGTGTGCCTCCTTGTGTCCCTCAGCGGGTAGCGTCTCGTCGTGATACTGGAGCGCGGTCTCGCTGTCGAGAGCTAGGTGGAACTGATCCTTCCAGCGGAACTCATAGCGTGCCTTGCTCATAGCGTAGTCGCGGTAGTATGCGCCTGGGTGTCCCTTGGCGAGGTCGGCAGCGTGGGCTGCTAGCTTGAAGGTGACGACACCCTCCTTGACATCGTCCTTGTTGGGCAGACCTAGGTGCTCCTTGCGGGTCACGTAGCAGAGCATCGCTGTGCCACGCCACGCAATCATAGCACCACCTATAGCACTGGTTATGTGGTCATAGCCTGGGGCAATGTCGGTGACCAACGGACCGAGTGTGTAGAAGGGCGCTTCGTTGCAAAGGTCTAGCTGCAAGTCCATGTTCTCCTTGATACGCTGCATAGGCACGTGACCAGGACCCTCGATGAGGACCTGCACGCAATGCTTGTCCGCAATGCGAGATAGCTCGCCCAGCGTACGTAGCTCGGCAAACTGCGCCTCATCGTTGGCATCGGCGATAGAGCCAGGACGCAGGCCGTCACCGATACTGATACCTACGTCGTAGCGAGCGCAGATCTGACAGATCTCATCAAAGTGCTCGTAGAGGAAGCTCTCACGCTTGTGCGTCGTACACCAGTTCGCCATAATAGCACCGCCACGAGAGACGATCCCGGTGAGGCGCTTCATCGTCAGCGGAATGAACTGCCAGCGCAAGCCGGCATGGATGGTGAAGTAGTCGACACCTTGCTCCGCCTGCTCGATGAGCGTGTCTCGGTAAAGCTCCCACGTAAGCTTGTCGGCCTGTCCCTTGACCTTTTCCAAAGCTTGGTATAGAGGCACGGTGCCTACAGGTACTGGCGAATTGCGAATGATCCACTCTCTCGTCTCGTGGATGTTGCGCCCCGTGGAGAGGTCCATAATGGTGTCAGCTCCCCAGCGGATAGCCCAGACCGCCTTCTCGACTTCCTCCTGGATAGAGGAGGTGATGGGAGAGTTACCAATGTTGGCGTTGATCTTGACGAGGAAGTTGCGCCCGATGATCATCGGCTCGCTCTCGGGGTGGTTGATATTGTTGGGGAGGATAGCTCGTCCAGCAGCAATCTCGTCACGGACGAACTCTGGGGTGATACGCTCAGGAATATTAGCCCCAAAGCTCTCGCCTAGATGCTGCGGGTACTGCTCTCGAATCTCGTCCATAAGCTGATTCTCACGGATAGCCACATACTCCATCTCGGGGGTGATGATCCCCTGACGAGCGTAGTATAGCTGCGTGACAGGATGCTCCTCGGTGCCTACGAGCGGCTGGTCGTTGAGATGGGCAAAGCGCAGATGATCCAGCGAAGCGTCTTGTCTCCGCTTGCGACCATACTCCGAGCTCTGCTCCTTCAGTCTCGTCGTGTCGCCACGCTCCTCGATCCACTGCTGGCGTATCTTAGGTAGCCCTTGGTGCGGATCGACATGATAGTCGGGATCGGTGTAGGGACCCGAGGTGTCGTAGACTACGACCGAGCCGTTGTTGTGCCGCACACCCTCCTCGTCGATGGTGTCAGAGAGTGCGATGCGACGCATCGGCACGCGAATGTCGGGGCGAGAGCCCGTGACATATATCTTTGTAGAGCCAGGGAGTGGACCCTGAGAGATGTTTAGATTGTCCGTTTGATCTTTTTGCTTCATAGAGTAAAGAGATTAAGTGTGTTTGATAAGGGTTCGCAAGAGTCAGTAGGATGCTTTATCCACCCATTGCTGCGGTAATGATCGTGACAGCATCACCCTCGCAGAGCTGGTGCGTAGGCCAGGCATCACGTGGTATGACACGGTGATTGACTGCTAGCGCCGTGTGGTCGAGCGTAGCGACGACAGGCGATACCGCCTCTAGTAGCGAGGTACCTGCCGGCAGGTCGTGTGGAGTCTTATTGATCGTTACTTGCATAAGCCATATAAAAAGAAAAAGAGCCTACATACCTTCATCAGTCTGGTATGTAAAACTCTTAGTGTGTACCGCCAAGCCAATGAGGCTTGACAAGTAGGGTGTCCCAGTATGAGAGTCTGCACGGTCAGCGTGTCGTCGTTCTCTTTGCCTACGCCAGTATTATCTGGATCAGGTCGAGGGTCTCATCTCAGCCACCATGCAGTCGCACTGTGGCACCCCTAAGAGTTGCTTACAAAGGTAGTGAAAAATATCCGAGTAGACAACCCTCGTGCAGGGAAGTCTAGGGCAATAAGTCTAGAGCAATGCGTGTCTAAGGCAGCTGCGCTTGTCTAGACGCAAAGAGAACAAAAGAGAGGAGCACCATACAGTGTCATACTGTGTGGTGCTCCTCGTATTTATAGCTTGTGCTAGCTAGTGACTATCGCTAGTTAAAGCGATGGTCGCCTCTGAGCTTAGCGACGGCGTAGCTGCTGTAGCTCGTGTTGCTTCAAGATCATACGAGACTGAGCCTTCTCATATTGCTCGCTAGCTAGACGACGAATCTGAGCTGCAGACTGAGTTTCCGTATCCTCGAAGATTTGTAGCAGAGCTGCAGTACCCTTGTCGTTGATAGCAATCTGAGCTATAATCTTGCCTGTAGCATCGTAGCCGTATGCCCAGCCATTCTGACTATTAGCTGTGAATTGGTTTCCATATCCGTTAGCTGTGAACCACTCCTTGAGTTTAGGATCATCGAAGTCATTGGCATTCTTGATGAAGTTCACGACACTATTGATGAATATCTCGCCACTAGTAGGCGTGAATACGTAGTACACAAGTCCGAAGTTGCTCTTAGCCATAGCAGTCTCCGTGGTTAAGAACATTAGGTTCTTTTTAGCCTCGTCACTATCCCCAGCGGAGAACTCACGGAGACCAAGTTTTGCCTCGAACTCCTTCATCTTAGCAGCATCTCCTGTGATAAAGGTCTTGTAGTCGGGGAAGTCCTTAACATTAGGGATAACAGGGTGTGCGATATTTATATCCTTCTGCTCGGGTACCTTGACAAACTCAATTTGCATTGTTGCGCCATAACCATCCTTCCTTGGTAGGTTTGTTAGTCGCACAAATATATTCTTGTTGTCATCCTTTATAGCAGCCTTGTATGGAGTACCATCGTTAAAGTTGCCATCTTGTATATCGGTGAAGCCATACTCTGCTAGCATAGCAGTCGTCTTAGGACAATTCTCCATAGGCTCCTTAGCAACAGCAGCGATTACAAGTGCACCATTCTGAAAGGCGAGACCATAGGCAACAGCTGGGATCGTTAGATCCTTATTGGCAAAGCCTGCGAACGGACCCTGTTGTCCTATCATAACATCCTCAGCCACACGTCCGACCTTCTGCTCGTGTGCGATGACCTCAGCATCTGTTATGGTGTTTTCATCACCCTCAATCTCAAACTTGAGTAGAGGAAGCTCATTACCCTGAGTGGTGGAGCCACCACCCTTCTTTGTGACAGTTACGACACACTCAGCAGAGAGTTTGCCTACAGTAGCAGTAACCTTGGCAGTACCCTCAGCGACAGCCGTGACAAGTCCCTTGGCATCAACCGTTGCTACCTCTGGCTTGTCGCTCTTGTAGTCTACGGTAAACTTCTGATCCTTAGGCAGGACGATAGCCTTGAGCTGCTTGCTCTCCCCGACCGAAAGGCTGAGGGTGCTAGCGTCTAGCGTAATCTTGGTAGGCTCTGCGGTAGGCTCGTTCTTGTCTTTCTTACAAGAGCCAAGTCCTACGACCATTAAGAGCATGGATAAAATGACTGTTAGTTTTCTCATAGATATCAATTAGTTTGATTAGTTAGTATGCTTGTTTATCTTAAGTCTTATGAAAGGGTCAAACTCCACCGAGCAGAGCGTCTAGTGAGCTATGAGCGTCTGCCGTTGAGAACACCTTTCGCCCGCTAAGTTACGGAAATAATAATTCAAATGCAATAGTTCCTGACTACCATATTTCAGCAATCTCACGAATAACCCTGTGTTTAAGCACAGGATTATTCATTGTATCGGGCTACCCGACAGTATCTTATATGCTTATGCTTACAGACGTTGAGATGTCATAGCCTTGAGTCCTCTGATGGGGATGGGACGATACATCACTCTGTCGTACTGCTCGCTAGCTAGATGACGTGCGAGGCGAGCTGACTCAGCTGTCTCTTTGCCAAAGACTCGGAGGAATGCGCGATTACGCCCTGTGTCGATGTAGATCTCGCAGATTACCTTACCCGCAGCATCTTGGCTTATGGCTACTCCCTGCTCGACATCGTACTGATAGTTCTCGCCGAAACCATTGGCTGTGAACCACTCTTTGATCTTAGGATCGGAGAGATCCTCCCGATGCTTGATGAAGTTGACCATACAATTGACAAATCGAACGCCTCTATCGGGTGTATAGACGTAATAAGCGGTTTTGATATTTGTCTGAGACTCGAGACCATCTTTGGTGGCGAACATAAGATTGACCTCTGGCTCATCGCTGACGCCTGACCAATACTCTCGTAGCCCGAGCTGCTCCTCGGCAGCTTGGATCTTGGCGACATCTCCAGTCATAAATGCTGCATAGTCGGGGAAGTCCTTGGCTGCTGGTAGGATGGGGTGGTCGGTATCGATCTCCTTCTCCTGCTCATTCCTTATGAATGCGATCGATAGGATAGACTGTGTCTCGGATATAGGCTCATCGTAGAGCTGCACGCTGATGGAGGAGTCATCGTTTTTCTTACCGACCTTAGCTGGGGCACCACCCTGAAACTGCTCGTCCTGTAGATTTGTAAAGCCGTACTCGGCTAGCATAGCGAGTGTCTTAGGACAGTCTGCTAGAGACTCCTTGCTCAAAGCTAGGATAGCATCATCGCCATCCTCCGTGGCCAGTCGGTAAGCCACAGCCGTAATCGTCAGATTGGTATTGACAAAACTGGTGGTAATCTTGATAGGCTGACCAAACTCATCTGTTCCGATCGTGATAGGCTTAGAGACACGACCTAGCTGCGCCTCGTGCTCAAGGATCTCTGGATCAGTGATCATACCATCGCCAAAGCTATACTCAGGCTGGAAGTTTAGAATGGGAAGTTCATTGAGTCCTTGAGGGGTCTTGCCACCGCCATTGTCCGTTACGGTGACTGCCACCTGCGCCTTCTGACCAGCAGCGGCTAGGGAGATGGTGGCACTACCCGCAGCGACAGCCGTGACGAGTCCCTGAGCATCGACGGTAGCGACCTCGTCTTTGTCACTTATGAAGGTGACGGGCGTGTCGGCTGGTGTGACTGTGTAATCTATCTGTGCGGTCTGACCCTTTGGGATAGTTAGAGTGGGGGTACGTAGCTCTAGTGTTATGGTCGGAGCAGAGTTTGATACTGTCACGACGCACTGCTCTGTGAGACTGCCCACTCGGGCGGTGATACGAGCCGTACCCTCAGCAACGGCCTGGACGACTCCCTGAGCATCGACCGTGGCTACCTGCTCATTGTCACTGGTGAAGGTGACGGTAAAGGTCCGATCCTTAGGCTCTACAGTTGCTGTGAGCTGTGTTGTCTCGCCTACCTGGAGCGTGACTGCTGTGGGTGACAGCGTCATACTGACAGGCTCGATGGGGAGCGGATTGATAGGATCATCGTCACAAGATGCAAGTCCTAAGACTAATAGACCTGCGAATAAAAAGGCTGATAGTTTTCGCATAACACTATTGATGTTGGTTAGTATGTTGCTTAAGAGGAATAAGATTTCTGTATCGTTAGGGTTTTGGAACCTATCCGCGGTCTAAGTTAAGAAAATAGTAATTCAAAAGCAAGTACTGCTAATATCTCTTGGTGCTGATGGATACAAAAAACCTGTTGCATAAAGGCGAATCGCTGTGTTGCTTTCGGGATTCGGCTTCGGTTACATACGGAGGTATGCTCCCTTCAGATTTGTCATATCGGTCTGTGTAGAGCTTGTCCAGTAGCAAAGTAAGAGCGAGTAACTCCGAGGGGCTGTCCCTAGAGTTACTCGCTCTTGCCGTTCGTATGCTAGCTACTTACAGAGTTGAGTCTCACTAGGTAAGACAGATCTCCGTAGAGCTGTTAGAATTTATTTACTTAGCGCCCTCAGCGTGACGTATGACCACCTCAATGTGGTTGTCCTGCTTGAGGAGCTCCTGAGCGATCTTCTGTACGTCTGCGGGGGTGATAGCGTTGAGCGTCTTCTCGTAGTCAGTCTGGAAGTCACGACCATCGAAGAAGAAGTCGATCATATGGCTGAGCCAGTAGCCGTTTTGCTTGAGATTCTCAGCATAGTCCTTCTTCATATTGAGGATTGTCTTGTTAAACATCTCCTGGTCGGGACCATTCTTGGCGACCTTGTCGAGCTCTGCATAGATGATCTTGTTGAGCTTGTCTACCTTCTCAGGATCTGTCTGGTAGAAGATCTGGAAGATTGTCTCGCCCTCAGGATTGTCGCTGATAGAGCCACCAGAGCTGACACCATAGGTACCACCCTCGTCCTCACGAACGGTAGCCGTGTAGACCTGATCCATAACGCCTCCGAGTACCTCCATAGTTATCTCGTTGTGGAGTGTGTAGGGTAGCTTGCCTGTGTAAGCAGCTAGAACCATAGCCATAGGAGTAGCTAGCTCCTTCTTGAAGTCAATGTTCATAGAAGAGGTACGTACTACAGGTACTAGCTCCTTGCACATGTCGTGCTTGCGACCCTTGGTAGGTACAGAAGCTACGTACTTCTCTAGGTAAGGGATCAGCTGCTCGGGCGTTACATTACCGATGAAGTATAGCTGTAGGTCACCGAGGTCAGCGATGCGCTCCTTCCAGATCTGCATCACACGGTCGTAGTCGACACCCTCGATCTCAGCCACAGAAGCGCGCTGCATCTGAGGATTGTTATCGTATAGCGCATAGATGAGCGAGTCTTGGAATGAAACCATAGGATTAGACTCCATATTCTTGATCTGCTCGATCGTATTGGTGCGCCAGTTGGCAAAAGCGTCAGCATCCTGTCTAGGCTGCGTCATGCGGAGGTAGAGTAGCTGGAAGAAGGTCTCCATATCCTCAAGCGTAGACGAACCGCTAAAGTAGGTGCGTGTACCACCCATAGAGCCAGAAGCTGAGACGCTGCGACCTGTGAGTGCCTTAGAGAGGGTAGGATTGTCAAACTTGCCTACACCGCCTAGTGCGACGACGCTGCTGAGGTTCTTGATGTTGGGCAGATCCTTAGCGTTCTTGAGATAAGCGTTTGTACCACCAGGAGCGACAGCTGTGAGTGAGAGCTGATTCTTCTTGTAGTCGGTCGTCTTGAGATAGACTACCATACCATTGCTCAGTGTGAGGCGAGTGGTGCCAAACTGTAGGTTGTCCTCACGCTTGGTGACCTTGCCAGCCTTTGGAGCCTTCTCCATCAGCTTCATATCAGAGACAGCATCCTTGATAGGCTCTACGGGGAGCTTGCGATACTCGTTGACCTTAGCCACTAGCTCAGCCTCAGTAGGTAGTACGAGACCCTCCTTGTCGGGAGCCGTGAGCATAAGTACCATATTCTTGTCACCGATGATAGACTGTACCATCTGGTTGACTACCTCTAGGGGTATGTTTGCAGCGACCTGCTCCATCATAGCCTTCTCCATCTCGATGCCAGGGATGTATCCACCTGTGGTGAAGTAGTCCTTGTACTCGTTAGCGTAGGCGCTATTCTTACGGGTCTCACGCTCGTTGTAGCTGTTTTCAAAAGCCTTGAGGAGATCCGTGCGTGCACGCTCATACTCGCCCTGTGTGAAGCCATACTGACGTATGCGCTCTATCTCAGCCGTAAGCGCCTTGAGGGCAATGTCTAGCTCGCCCTCACGTACCGAAGCGTTAAATGAAAGCGCATCTTTAGTCTGAGCAAGGAAGTAGTTGCTGATGTATCCACTAGCACTGATGAAAGCAGGGTTGGGCTTGTGCATAAGGTCTGTAAAGCGCTCATCGAGGATGCGGTTTGTCACACCATATAGGTAGTTCTTCATGACGCCAGCGATGGTGCGAGTCATCTCGACAGGCATAGCGTCTGTCTTGAACATAACCATAATCCCAGTGCTGGTAGCCTCCTTGTCCTTTTCGATAGCTACGAGAGGCTCATCATTGTCCTCAACGGGGAAGTAGACACGCTCTGCAGCATTGACTGGTGCGGGGATGTCGGCAAACATCTCCTTAATCTTCTTCTCCACATAGTCTACATCGACATCACCGACCACGATGATAGCCTGTAGGTCGGGGCGGTACCACTTGTGGTAGTAGTCACGTAGCTCGTTGTACTTAAAGCCGTTGACCACGCTCATCAGACCGATAGGCAAGCGGTGACCGTAGCGGTTGTTGGGGAAGATCTTGGGGAGCGCCGTATTGAGCATACGCATCTGCGCATTGTCACGAGAGCGCCACTCCTCAGTGATGACACCACGCTCCTTGTCTATCTCCTCATCAGCTAGTGTGACGAAGCCACTCCAGTCGTGTAGGATCAGTAGGCAACTGTCGATAAAGCCTTGACGCTCTGTAGGAGCCTCCATAAGGGTGTAGACCGTCTCATCGATGCCGGTGTAGGCGTTGAGGTTGTAACCGAAGCGCATACCATTTGACTCGAGGTAGCTGATGAGCGTCTTGTCGGGGAAGTTCTTCGTCCCGTTGAAGCACATATGCTCTAGGAAGTGAGCCAGACCACGCTGATTCTCCTCCTCGAGGATTGATCCGACACGCTGTGCGATGTAAAACTCAGCACGATCCTTCGGCTGCTCATTGTGACGGATGAAGTAGGTCAGCCCGTTCTCGAGTTGGCCTGTACGGACTTGTGGGTCTATGGGTAGTGGTTGGCTCAAGTCCTGAGCAAAGGCTACACGAGGTAGCATCAGGGTCAGGAGGACCACAGTCATAGACAGCATTCGCTTTAGATTCATATCTAGTTGTCTAAAAGTTATTGATGTATATCTAGTTGTCAGTTCAAAAAAGCGTAGGTGTAGTGCTTAGAGAGACTCACCCTTGCTATATAGACGAGTGTGAGCCCATATATGTTGCAAGAGGTCTTCATTTTGAATCGAGTACATATACCCAAATGCAAAGATACTCACTTTTTGCAAATAGAGCAGAGAGAGTTGTGATCGCGTAGATTCAACTATCAAATGCAACTGAATTGGTTTCATCGAGCTTCTGATAAAAA
>URDQ01000017.1 GCA_900546675.1 uncultured Porphyromonas sp.
TTGACTGCTATCTCACACCCTTCGCCCGCCAAAAACGTTTAGGACACTATTGCGTAAGAACGAAAAAATCCCCACGTGGGGACGAAATAAAACTTCGGAGGAATCAAATGATATATCCGAGGAAATGATTCTCGCCTACGTGGAGAATGAAAAATAGCTACGTGGAGAATGTCAAATCCCTACGTGGCTATCGAGTCTGAGGTTAGAAGTTAGAGGTCAGAGATTAGAAGTTAGAGATTAGGAACGTGTAACGATTGGTAGGGGCGGATCTATGTGTCCGCCCGTCCTCATCGGAGTGCAGTATGCTCTGTGGGGTGGACACGCAGGTCCGCCCCTACAAACTACATCAGCACGACGAGGCCAGCCATCAGACGCTGTAACATTTGACACAACGGACGCACCAACGGTCTGCGTCCGATCCGTGCGTCTCTATAGGGCGACATCTCGTTTTGACACGACGATCACTGCTCATCAAGTGCCTCCCTTGCTCAAGATAGCACGTATAACCAAAGAGAGGTGATAACCAATCGGTCACCACCTCTCTTTATATTTAGATTTTTGCACCTCTACATGTCAGACCTTATCTAGCAAAGAGTCATGCCATGACAATGTGAGAAGTAGCTATCGTTGCTGTCGCTTACTTGATGTTGATGATCGCAACGCGGTTCCACTCGTTTGTAGCAAATGGCTGTACAGTATCACCCTTGAAGTCGATGACGATATTGTCAGGATTGACACCATAGTTGTCTACAAGAGCCTTCTTGACAGCCTCAGCACGACGCTCAGAGAGAGACATATTGATCTGAGCTGTACCCGTCTGCTCGTCAGCATAGCCAACGATGTAGATCTTGCCACCGTTTGCCTTTGCAGCCTCAGCAGAGTTGTATACGTTGATCATCTGGTTCTTGTCAATCTTAGCACTACCGATACGGAAGGCTACGACATTCTCTATAACGCTAACAGCCTTTGCAGGAGCTAGAGCCTCTGGGCACTCAGGGCAAGATACAGGGCGCTTGCTGAGCTCAGCATTCTGAGCGCGTAGCGAGCTGATCTGACCATTGAGGTCGTTAACGAGGTCATAGTCCATAGGAGTAACAGGCTGGAAGGCTACACGACCGAGCTTGAAGGTTAGACCTGCTGATACAAGAGCTGTAACATCTGCAGGCTGATGAACTGTCTGAGTACCTTGGAAGTTATTCTTAGATACCATCATCTGACCCTCGAGGTTGAGGTCGACACGCTTGCCTAGACGGAACTTGAGTGCGAGACCTCCATTGAGGAGACCACTGTAGTCATTTTCTGTACCAAGCTTATCACCACTCTCATCGTTAGCTGAGTAGAACTTCATATGACCACCTAGACCAACGAAGGGAACGAGGTGGAAGACGCGGTTCTCTCTGTATGGAGCGAAGTAGTTGACTACGTCAAACATAAACTCTAGTGAAGCAGCACCAAAGACGTTTTGATAGCGAACAAGCTCGTTAGCGGGCTTCTCAAAGCTATATACATTCCAAGCATAACCACGCAGACGGGTTGCAAAGTATGGTGAGTGCCAGCGTCCGAAAGAGAGACTGACAACAGGTGAGATGCGGTCTACAAACTCAGCCTCTCCATTAGCCTTGTTTCCAAAGGGTAGCATAGCAGCACCTCCATATAGCTCAATGAACCAATGAGCAGCAGGGTCTTGCTCAAACTCCGTCTTATATGCGGGGCGGTTGTCGACCTCCTGTGCCTCCTGAGCCTGAGCCACGAAAGCTGTCAGTGCGACAACGAGTGATAGCATAAATACTTTTGCTTTCATATTTCTAGTGTGTTTAATTCGTAGATTGATGATTTGAGTGAGCTATGCGACTTACTTAGAGCGTATGATGACGACACGGTTCCAAGCCTTGGTGTCAAATAGCGTGTCAGTAGCACCCTCCCACTGAGTAGTGATCATATCAGCTGATACACCGAAGTCATTGATAAGGGCATCTGTAACAGCCTTAGCGCGACGCTCTGAGAGACCTAGGTTGTAGTTAGCATCACCTGTCGTATCGGTATAGCCGATGACTAGGATAGGTGTATTGCTCTCCTTGACATACTCGCTGACATTGTACAGCGTAATCATTTGGTTCTTGTCGATGCGTGAGCTGTCGAACTTAAAGAGGATCGTCTTGTCAGACATAACCTCAGTAGTCTTGGCAGGCTGAGCTAGAAGCTCTGGGCACTCAGGGCAAGATACAGGACGCTTGCTGAGCTCTGCATTCTCTGCACGTAGTGAGCTGATCTGGCTGTTTAGATCGTTGATCAGAGCATAATCCATAGGTACAACCTCTGTCCACTCGACACCACCCATGCGGAAGTTAAGACCGCCTGTGAGGGCTCCGTAGAGACCGTTGTAAGCGTTGGGGTTCCAAGCGTTAGCCTTGGGACAGTTGCTGTAGTTGAAGTTGAAGTTGTTGTAAATGGCCTTACCCTCGATGACGAGATCAGCACGACGACCTAGACGGAACTGAAGCTGTAGACCTGCGTCGAGAGCTGCCGTGTGATGGAGATCCTCAAAGGCCTTGTTGAACTTCATGTTGTAACCCACACCTGCAAATGGGATGATGTGGAAGACACGCTTAGCGTTGTAACGGCTGAAGTGGTTGATGATGTCAAACATGAAGTCGTAGTGAGCACCTACGAAGCTTGTCTCGTAGTTCTTCACATCGTTGCCTACCTTATAGTAGGTGTGAGCCTGTGCACCAACTAGATTGAGGCGCGTAGCAAAAGAGGGGGTGTGATACTTGCCCAGAGAGAGCGAGTAAGACATCTGGAGGCGATCCATAAAGGGCTTCTCCTCATTGCCTTCTAGGAACTGAGCTCCCACACCACCTTGTAGTGTAAGGAACCAATGATCTGCTGCTGTGCCACGCTCAAAGGTTGTCTTGTAGACAGGCTTTGTGCCAGCTTGAGGTGCTACAGTCTCCTGAGCACTCAGCGTTAGAGTCGTTACTCCCAACAAGAGGGAGGTCAGAAAGAGCTTTACTTTCATAATTATACTTTGTCTTGTTACTGGTTTGTTTCTGATTAGTTTATAGCATGTTAGCGTATCGCTTGTACTCCAAGAGTGTCATCTAGAACACGGAATACATTGCAAAAGTAGTATTATTTATTGACTTAACCAAATGGCGGGCAGATAGAAGCTCTTTTTACCCCCTCAAAGGGGGAGGCCAATCTCTATCTTGAGGTGCTATAAGAGAGCCTAGCTGGCCTAGTCTAGCCAAAAGAGACTATATAATAATATCCGATGCGACAGCTCCCAGTTGACTAGTGCACTAGAAACACTAGCACCACTAGAAAACTCTCTAACCTCTAAAAATCCGTACCTTTGTGAGCCAAGCAGTAGCATATGACACTATGTCTCCTACATACCTTCTCATAGATCAGGGCAATAGTCGCCTCAAGATAGCACTAGCGACCGATGAACAGCTCTACCCGACACGACTCTACCCCGAGCCTCCCTCTAGTGAGCAGATACTAGAGCTGATACGCAGCTACCAACTACCCGCTGCGCCCCTCCACGCTATCTACAGCTCTGTGGGAAAGAAAGAAGCGCCTTGGCTTGACGCTATCAAAAGCATCTGCCAGCTCTTTGTCACGCTCGATGCTGAAACTTCGTTGCCACTAGCTGAGATACAGTACGACAGGCAAAGCCTAGGCGTAGACCGTATAGCCAGTGTCGTTGGCGTAGCACAGCTCACATCTGCTCCTGCTCTAATCGTTGACATAGGGACTGCTATTACCTACGACCTACTTCTACCCGATAGACGATATATGGGTGGCAACATTTCGCCTGGCCCTGAGCTACGACTACAAGCGCTACACGACTACACAGCTCGGCTACCTCGCATACCTTGGTCAGGCATCCAGATGCAGCAAGAACTATGGCAGCAAGAACTAGGTGAGCAGACGGATCAAGCCATATGGCTCGGTGTGGCTCGAAGCATCGTACACGAGATAGACTCCTACATAGAGTCCCTACGCAAGCACTACCCGAGTTTAGAGGTGTGGATCACGGGAGGATATGCTGTGGATTTTGTCAAGTGGCTAAAATATCCGACCTTTGTGGAGACAAACTTAGTGGAACGAGGGCTACGTGACATACTACGGTATCAAGTAGCACGTTCTTATGACAGTTAGTTATCCGTGACTTGCCTTTGTCACAGATACCACTCCTTATTATAATATAGCATATATGTCTCGACACATAGCACGCATCACTACCATACTGACGCTCCTAGCGACTACCTTCTTGACTCCAGTCGCTCTCTCCGCTCAGAGTAATACTACTGAGTCTCCCTATAGTCGCTTCGGCCTAGGCAGACTAGATAAGCAAACACCCCATGCCCTCAGAGGGATGGGCGGACTAACTACCGCTATACGAGACAATATGATTGTCAACCCAGCCAACCCAGCTTCCTATACGGCAGTTGACTCGATGACTTTCATCTTTGACTTCGGACTCTCTACGGGGATGAATATGCTCGCTGAGGATGGGAAGAGGGACACACGTATGGTGGGCAACTTTGACTACGCTACGGCATTGATTCCCCTCGGCAAGCACTTTGCAGCCAGTGCTGGACTCGTACCCTACTCGACCGTCGGCTATCGCTATGGCACACGTGTCCCTGTACCAGGTGTCAAGGATCACTACGCTGCACACGCTTACAAGGGGCAGGGCAACCTACAGGAGGTCTACCTAGGCTTCGCATGGAAGGTCTTACCTTACTGGTCGCTTGGTGTCAACGCTTCCTACCTTTTTGGCAATCTACAGCATGAGCGTCGCATTACATACGATATTCAGGAGAGTCTCAACCCAACCTTCCTCGACAACCTCCGCATACGCTCTGTAGGAGTACGCATCGGATCGCAGGGGATCATACCGCTCTCTGCTGAGGGACACCAAATTAATATAGGCTTCACCTACGAGCCAAAACTGCCGATGTGGAGCCGACAACTATCCCTCCAAACGGAATCTATAACAGGTAAAGGGGCTCAGGTCATCCATGCTGACACGATTTCTAGTAAGTCGCTCTTTGCCCGTCCACACGTGGCGAGCGCTGGTATAGCATATCAGATAGAGAATAAACTTATCGCTGGTGCGGATGTCAAATATAGCAAATGGGGCGAAGCTCTAGCCAATAACCAAGCACTAGACTACCAGGGGGTAGACCAGTGGCAAGTGGCTTTAGGTGTGTCGTGGATACCGAACGACCGCTCCTCACACTACGGACAGCGTATAGCTTATCGTGCTGGTCTGCAAGGTGAGAATGCGTATCTACGTATCCCCAACAGCCTAGGGGGCTACAACTCCTACTACCAGATAGGAGCTAATCTGGGACTCGGACTACCTCTCATCGACAAGAGATCACATGTAGACGTAACGCTCGGATACTCCTACCTACGTCCCTCTAGTCGTACGGGACTCGCAGAGCACTATCTGACGCTGGGTGTAGCACTACGCTTTAACGAAGCATGGTTCAAGCCCATCAAACTTGATTAAAAACCTTTTGTACATACCGATAATTATGAAACTGAAGAATCTACTAACCCCTGTACTAGCCCTCCTAGCGACCTCGCTAACGCTCGGGGCGCAGACTGGCGTGGAGACGGGTACTCCTTTTGGCTCTGGGGATGACAGCATTCAGTGCCGACAAAACATTAGCCTCTTCACCTCTTATGTCAAGGGGAATAACTTTAAGGAGGCCTACCCCTTTTGGGTGGAGGCTCTAGAGAAGTGCCCTGCTTCGACAAAGAACATCTACCTCTACGGAGTGCAGATTATGAACTGGAAGATCGAGACCGCCGAAGATGACGCTGCTCGTCAAGACGCTATCGAGAAGCTTCTCAAGCTATACGATATGCGTATCCAGTACTTTGGCGATGATCCTAAGTATGGTAAGGACTACATAACCACTGCTAAGATCAACGACTACCTGCGCCTCTACGGGGACAAGGCTAGCTACGACAAGATCTACGACTGGGCCAAGCCTGTCGTGGACGAGATGGGCGAGGAGACCGAGAGCCAGCTGGTCTACTTCTTTGTCTTCGCCTCAATGAATAAGGCGATCGGCAACCCAGACTGGCACGAGCGCTATGTCGATGACTATATGACGGGTAATGGTATCCTACAAAACGATGTCGATGCCCTCACTGAAGCTGGTGACACGGTCAAGCTACAAAACATACAAGCGCTCAAGGGACAGCTCGATGAGCTATTCGCTACTAGCGGTCTAGCTGACTGCGATATGCTGATCAAAATCTATGGTGATGGACTGGAGAAGAACAAGGACAACATCAAGTATCTCCAGGCGATGCTCGATATGTTTCGCTATGCTAAGTGCGAGAACAGCCCTCTGTACGCTACCGCAAGCCGCTACCTATACAACATCAAGCCAACGGCTGCTGCTGCTATGGGTCTAGCCTCTGAGTGTATCGACAAGGGACAGATGAGCCAAGCTAAGCAATACCTCAACGATGCAATCTCACTCACCTCTGACAAGCGTCTCCAAGCGACTGCTTACTACACGCTCGGAGTCATCGATATGAAGGCTCGTAGCTACGCTTCGGCAAGACAGTACTGCAACAAGGCTATGGCGGCCAATCCTTCTTTCGGCGCTCCGCTTATCCTGATCGCTCAGATGTACGCAGCCTCTGCTAAGAGCATCTTCCCAGATGATCCTGTCAAGCAGCGTCTCGTATATGGACTAGCTATCGACAAGCTACAGAAAGCTCGTAGCATAGATAGTAGCGTCTCTGGAGAGGCTGGCAGACTAATCAGCCAATACTCAGGCTATCTACCCTCTCAGCAAGATATCTTCTTCCACCCAGACCTCAACTCGGGTGACTCCTTCTACGTAGGAGGCTGGATCGGTGAGTCTACACGCATTCGCTAAGAGTGCATAGGACAATGGATCTACCTAAGTAGACCTTATGTATACAAACGGGTCAGCCAGCTAGTGAGACGTATGTCAGCTAAGCTAGCTGACCCGTTAGCTTTTTACTCTCAGATGACAAGACACAAGCGCCAGAGCCGACAGATGCTCTTACTCAGCTCCAGCTTACTAGCTGTGGCTCTCCTCGTTGTGACTAGTTGTCAGCGCAAGGATCCACCACCACTCTCTGACGTAGGGCTAGATCCAGAGACCGCCTACTCGATGTACACCCGCGATGTGCGAGCTCTCGTTGCAGACTCAGGTATCACGCAGTACAGACTGATTACGCCAGAGTGGTACGTGTACAATAGTAACGACAAAGTGGGCCGAGAGGCTCATTGGTACTTTCCTCACGGGCTCTACACAGAGCAGTTTGACGAGCGAGACAGTACGACCGTCTTCGTAGAGGCTGACTCCGCTTTCTACTGGACAGATCGTAAGCTATGGGAGCTACACGGAGAGGTCAACGTACGCAACCGTGCTGGCTCACGCTTTTACTCACACCTCCTCTACTGGGATCAAGAGGAGAAGCGTATCTATACCCCAGACAGTGTCTGGATAGATACTCCAGAGCGAAAGATCAAGGGGTGCAACTTCGAGAGCGACGAGCAGTTCACACGCTACTCCTTCCACGGGAGCAGCGGTCAGATGCTCGTAGAGGACGACCCCGAAATAAGCGAATAGAAGGTAGTGATCAGTATATTTCTACTATCTTTGCAAACGTATGAAGCACCTACTATATGGCTGACACGATTTGGCTACTGATCTACATAGTCCTGCTCTTACTCCTCTCGGGATTCTTCTCGGGGACTGAGATCGCTTACCTCTCGGCAGATCGCTTGCGTCTCAAGCTCGACTCTAAGCGAGGGGGCATCATCGGGCGTACGCTCTCGATGCTCTATCGCCGTCCCGACCGCTTCATCACCACCCTACTCGTAGGCAACAACATCGTACTGGTCATCTACGGAATGGTCATGACGAAGCTCTTTGCCCCGCTCCTAGCTCCCATTAGTAGCAATGCGGTCTTTCAGATCACGGTCAATTCGCTTATCTCGACCTTTATCATCGTTATCTTCGGTGAGTATCTGCCCAAAACGCGCAATCGTATGAATCCCAACCAGCAGATGTATCGCAAAGCGCTGCCATCGGGGTTCTTTCACATACTCCTCTACCCGATCACGCTCTTCTCCACAGGACTCTCGAAGCTCTTCATGCTGCTACTCCCCAAAGACGCTATGCCAGACACTGAGGAGCACCCCAAGCTCACAACTCTAGACCTAGACAACTACCTCAATATGAGCCAAAGCGGAGAGGGTTCGAGCGACCTCGACACAGAGGTCAAGATCATTCAAAATGCCATCGACTTCTCCACCACACAGGTGCGAGACTGCATGATCCCGCGCAACGAGATTGTCTCTTGTGAGATCGGCACAGATGCTGAGACGCTCACCTCACTTTTTATCTCTACAGGGCTGACCAAGATCATCGTTTATAGAGAAAACATTGACAATGTCCTAGGCTACATCCACTCAGCCGAGATGTTCAAAGGTCCTGACTGGCAGGCTCGTGTACGCACCGCTGTCTTCGTCCCTGAGAGTATGAATGGGCAGAAGCTTATGGGCATCCTCATGCAGCGCAAGAAGTCCATCGCCATCGTTATCGACGAACTAGGAGGCACCTCAGGGCTTATCACCCTCGAGGATCTCGTCGAGGAGATCTTCGGTGACATCGAAGACGAGCATGATCAAAACAAAATCGTCTCTAAGCAAAACGCAGACGGCACCTACACCTTCAGCGGGCGACTAGAGATAGACGACGCCAATGAGCAGTGGGAGCTAGCGCTCCCCACGAGCGACGAGTATATCACCATAGCTGGACTCATCATCAACCATCTCGAGCGCATTCCAGTACCAGGTGAGCAGATACTTATTGGCAAGCTACACTTTGATATTATCAAGTCGACAGACACCCGTATAGAACTTGTGAAGATGTGGAAAGACCTCTGATAACTGAAATTTAACTACCTTTGCCACCTAGATAGCTTTTACTCCTTATTCTACCCTGACAAGGGGTAGTCGGAAAGCAAGACTCCAAGAGAAGAAGAAAAACAGATAGTACTATATAATGGCTACGCTACAGAAAATCAGAAATCGTGCCGGCCTGCTCATCATCGTAGTAGGTGTCGCACTCTTAGCATTTATCATCGGTGATGGTCTACGATCAGGCTCGTCACTGCTTCAGGACAACAAGATGGTCGCTCTCAAGATTGACGGCAAAAAGGTCAAGTACGACGAGTACCAGCAGCTTCTCACCCAGCGCACAGAGCCGTACGAGCGTCAGCGCCAAGGCAAGCTAACGGATCAAGATCGTGTACAGATCAGCAACCAGCTAGCTCAAGAGCTCATAGCCGACTACGTCTTAGAGCAGGAGGCTAAAGCACTCGGACTACGTGTCACACCTGCAGAGGTCTCTGCACTCATCTTTGGTGAGGGACTACCCACGTCACAGTGGGCGACACAGTTCTTCTCACAGTTTGGAGTAGATATGGGCGATCCTGAGCAGATCCGTAGCATCATGAGTGAGCTCGATATGAACAAGATACAGAGCCTCCCAGGAGAGCAGCAAAGCATGATGATCTCTGTACGCAATCAGTGGCTAGAGACAGAGAAGCAGATCCGCACGCAGCGACTCTCTGAGAAGGTCAACGCACTGCTCACCCGTAGCTATGCCATCAACTCACTCGATGAGAAGTACACCACAGGTCTCGGCACACGTACCGTTGCTGTCGTACGCACACCGAGTACCATCCTGCCCAATGACCAGGTCACAGTAACAGACCAGCAGGTACAGGCTTACTACGATAGCCACAAGCAGCTATATGCCTTCCCCTTCGAGCAGGCTAAGATCAATTACTACAGCATCCTAGTACGTCCTAGCGAGGCTGACTATGCAGCTGCCAAGGCTGAGGTAGACACCGCTCGCCTCCAGCTACTAGCCACGACAACGCCCGCTAAGGTGGTACGCAACTATGACAATGGCAACGCCTACGAGACCTACTTCACAGACAAGGAGCTAGAGCAGTACCTCTCTACCATACCCAACGCTATGACGATGCTCCGCGAGGGTGCCATAGGTAGTGTCAATGAGCCTGTCATCGTCAACGACAGCTACACACTCATCAAGCTCATCGACCGCAAGCAAGCTCCCGAGGAGGTAAAGATCAATCTGATCCCGCTCGACACGACCAATGCGCTAAAGGCTGATAGCTTGATCGCAGCCATACAGAGTGGATCCGCTACGCTCGCTCAGATCGTAGCCACCTACTCTATGGATGAGCAGGTTAAGGCAAATGGTGGTTATCTCATCAATCAGGATAGCTACACAGGTATGCCCGACAGCACCTTTACCGAGGCTGAGCTCTTCGGTATGGGGCTAGACACACTGACCAAGACACCTATCAACCAGTTTGTCAAGATGGAGAGACCAGGAGCTACGCTACTCGTTCGTAGGACAGCACCCACAGCGTCTGTCAATCACTACAAGATCGCACAGCTCACGGTACCCATCAACTTCTCTGAGGAGACCTTCCGTAAGGAGCAAGCTAAGATCAACGAGATCTTCACGAGCGACAAGAAGTTTGACGAGATGATGGAAGACGCTCAGGCAGCTGGTCTATCAGTCGTCCGTGGCGAGTATGTCAATAGCACCTCAGCAGCTCTTGCCTCGATCCCCAACTCTCGTGAGGTCATCAGCTGGGCGCTACGCTCTAAGGCTGGCACAGCATCTGACAAGCTCTTCCGCTGTGGCGAAAACGACTACCTAGTCGTAGCACAAGTTGAGACGAAGTACCCCGCAGGCTTCCAACCCTTCGAGCAGGTAGCAGATCGAGTACGTGATATCGTCTTGATGGAGCAGCGTGGTGATCAGCTCGCCACCAACCTCGCAGGCAAGCAGCTCAAGAGCCTAAACAGCTATGCTACTGAGATGCAGTCTAGCGTAGACACGCTCTACAACATCAGCTACGTCACTGCACCCAATACGCCCTCAGCACTCGTGGGTAAGGCTATGACGACGGCTGTCGGTCAGCTCTCAGCGCCATTCCGCGCAGGCACGGAGGTGGTTGTCGTCCAGCCTATCTCGGAGAACGTAGATGCTACTGTCACGAAGCCCTCTCCAGCGGCTACAGCTCAGAAGCGTCGCTCCTACGGACAGCAGATGGCATACAGAGCTATGCAAGAGCTCGTCATAAAGACTCCTGTCGAGGACACACGTTACCGCTTCTGGTAAGACTCTAGACAGATAAGCGCCTCTAGAGACGCTACCATAATATATCGTAGACGCACACCTGTAGCCAAGCGGGTGTGCGTCTTCTCATTTCAGGCGAACTCTTATCCTGAGGTGCTGAGAAATCTAGACTGACAGATTCTAGTCAATTGAGACTATAAAGCAGCATAGCCACGTGGGAAACGTTAGATTGCCACGTGGCTATTTTTCATTCTCCACGTAGGGGAGGATCATTTCCTCCGAAGTTTCATTTGATTCCTCCGAAGTTTTATTTCTCGCCTACGTAGGCATTTTTCATTTCTCACGTAGCGATTTGAGAATTTCCACGTGAAGACCTCCCTCTTCTGAAGGGGAAGCGTTGCAGGCATAAGAGATCAATCCAGCTTACAGTGGCCCAAACTGCCGCCGACAAGACCTCAAAACAAGAATTAGTCAAGCTTTAGGACACCTTTAGCAGAAGGAGTTGTCGAAAAAGTTTGTTTCTCCACTTTAATTGCGTATCTTTGTAGGGGCAAAGAGAGGAGACTCTTAAAAGCTTTCCCTTTGTCCCTTCTAAACAAAGCAAAAGGAGGACACTCAGTCCCCCTATTGCACACATAGACAAGCATATAATCCCAAAACAATAAATATAGTAAGATGAAAAAGCACAACTTCTATGCTGGTCCCTCGGTACTAAACCGTGGTGTGATCGAGCGCACTGCTGATGCGGTGCTGAACTTTGCTGACATGGATCTCTCACTCCTTGAGATCTCTCACCGCAGCAAGCAATTCCAAGCTGTAATGGACGAGGCAGTGGCTACCTTCAAGGAGCTACTTGACATCCCCGAGGGTTACGAGGTACTCTTCCTCGGTGGTGGTGCTAGCCTTCAGTTCTATATGGTACCGCTCAACCTTATGGGCAAGAAAGCTGCTTACCTCAACACAGGTACGTGGTCTACCAACGCTATCAAGCAGGCTGGCTTCGTAGACAAAGTGTTCGGCACGGAGACTGTTGTTGTCGCTTCTTCAGAGGACAAGAACTTTACCTACATCCCTAAGAACTTCACCATCCCCGAGGATGTAGACTACTTCCACTACACCTCCAACAATACCATCTACGGTACAGAGATCCGCAAGGACTTCGACTGCAAGGTACCTCTCGTATGCGATATGAGTAGTGATATCTTCTCTCGTCCTATAGACGTCAGCAAGTACGACTGTATCTATGGTGGTGCTCAGAAGAATATGGGTCCTGCTGGTACGACCTTCGTAGTCATCCGCAAGGATGCGCTAGGCAAGTTCGATCGTCCACTACCTACGATGCTCGACTACCAGACGCACGTCAAGAAGGGCTCTATGTTCAATACGCCTCCTGTCCTACCTATCTACGCTTGCCTCCAGACTATGAAGTGGTACAAGGAGATGGGCGGTGTCAAGGCTATGGAGCAGCGTGCTAAGGAGAAGGCAGACGCTCTCTACACAGAGATCGACCGCAACAAGCTCTTCCGTGGTACTGTCGAGGCTGAGGATCGCTCTCGTATGAACGTATGCTTCGTCCTCAACGATGAGTATGCAGAGCTACAGGATGACTTCTTCAACTTCGCTACTGAGCGTGGTATGATGGGTATCAAGGGTCACCGCTCTGTAGGTGGCTTCCGTGCATCTCTCTACAATGGTCTCGAGATGGAGAGCGTACAGGCTCTGATCCAGGCTATGCAGGACTTCGAGAAGAAGCACTAATCTCTCATCACTTACATAACACTGTCCTACCCCGCAGCACCTCACACCAACAGGGGGTCTACGGGGTAGGCTCCTAAATAAAGATATCACTCACAAATACTATGACTAAAGTACTTATCGCAACTGAGAAGCCCTTTGCACCAGTCGCTGTAGATGGCATTCGCAAGATTGTAGAGGGTGCTGGCTTTGAGCTAGTACTCCTAGAGAAATATACAGAGCGTCAGCAACTCCTAGACGCTGTCAAGGATGTAGACGCTATCATCGTACGTAGCGACAAGGTGCAAGAAGATGTTTTTGAGGCTGCTAAGAACCTCAAGATCGTGGTACGCGCTGGTGCTGGCTATGACAACGTAGACCTAGAGTCTGCTACCAAGCACAACGTCTGCGTGATGAACACCCCCGGACAGAACTCCAACGCTGTCGCTGAGCTCGCTTTTGCGCTTATGCTCGGTACGGTACGCAACCACTTCAACGGCAAGTCTGGCTCTGAGCTCAAGGGCAAGAAGCTCGGTATCCAGGGCTTCGGACACATCGGTCGCTGCCTAGCTAAGATCGCTCAGGGCTTTGGCATGGAGGTTTACTACAACAAGCGTCACCGCCTCGATGCTGCTGAGGAGAAGGAGCTCGGGCTCACCTACTGCAGCCAGGAGGACCTCTTCAAGCAGTGCGACATCGTATCGCTCAATACGCCTAAGACTGCTGAGACAGTCAAGAGCATCAATGGCAAGTATGTCAAGATGATGCCTCAGGGTGGTGTCATCGTCAATACGGCTCGCAAGGAGATCATCGACGAGGAGTGCTTCCTAGCAGCTCTCAAGGAGCGCACAGACGTACGCTACGCTACTGACATCGCGCCTGATATGCACGAGGAGTACCAGAAGGAGCTACAGGATCGCTACCTAGCTACCGCTAAGAAGATGGGTGCTCAGACAGCTGAGGCAAACATCAACGCTGGTCTAGCTGCTGCTAACCAGATCGTCGGCTTCATCAAGGATGGTTGCGAGACCTTCCGCGTCAACTAATCAGTAGACGACTTAGAGACTTTGGTCTCCTCAACTAGAGGGGACCGAAGTCTCTCTTTCTTTTCACTCTCACCACACAAAGACTCTCTATTATGGCTATAATCAAACCATTCAAAGGATACAGACCCCCACAGAATCTTGTCGAGAAGGTCAACTCTCGTCCTTACGATGTGCTAAACTCTGACGAGGCACGCAAGGAGGCTGAGGGCAACCCTATGTCTCTCTACCACATCATCAAGCCGGAGATCAACTTCCCCGTAGGTACTGACGAGCACGACCCCAAGGTCTATGACGAGGCTGTCAAGCAGTACCAGCACTTCAAGAAGGAGGGCTGGCTCGTACAGGACGACAAGGAGTGCTACTACGTCTATGCTCAGACGATGAACGGCAAGACGCAGTATGGTCTCGTCATCGGTGCTTATGTCGAGGACTACCTCAATGGTGTCATCAAGAAGCACGAGCTCACACGTCGTGATAAGGAGGAGGATCGTATGAAGCACGTCCGCATCAACAATGCGAACATCGAGCCAGTCTTCTTCGCTTACCCTGACAATGATGAGCTAGACAAAATTGTCGCTAAGTACACCGCTGAAACGCCTGTCTACGACTTCGTTGCCAACGACACCTTCCAGCATCAGTTTTGGGTCATCGACCAGGACGAGGACATCAAGCGCATCACCGAGCTATTTGGCGAGATGCCCGCACTCTACATCGCTGACGGTCACCACCGTAGCGCTGCTGCTGCACTCGTAGGCGCTGAGAAGGCTAAGCAAAACCCCAATCACCGTGGTGATGAGGAGTACAACTACTTTATGGCTGTTGCCTTCCCCGCTAACCAGCTCACTGTCATCGACTACAACCGTGTCGTCAAGGACCTCAACGGGCTGAGCAGCGAGGAGTTCCTCAAGAAGCTCGAGAAGGACTTCGTCGTCGAGAAGAAGGGCACAGAGATCTACAAGCCCGCTAAGCTGCACAACTTCTCACTCTACCTCGATGGCAACTGGTACTCGCTCACCGCTAAGCCTGGTACCTACGATGACAACGATCCTATCGGCATCCTAGACGTCACCATCTCGTCGAATCATATCCTCGATGAGATCCTCGGCATCAAGGATCTACGTAGTGACAAGCGCATCGACTTCGTTGGTGGTATCCGCGGTCTCGGCGAGCTCAAGAAGCGTGTCGACTCAGGCGAGATGAAGGTAGCACTAGCTCTATACCCCGTCACGATGAAGCAGATTATGGACATCGCTGACACGGGCAACATCATGCCACCTAAGACCACTTGGTTCGAGCCTAAGCTCCGCTCTGGTATCGTCATCCACGAGCTCAGCTAAAGCACGACTTATTATCTATAGACGATTAGGGGGACTGCATCGCAAAAGGTGCAGTCCCCTTTTTCTATTCTTTTGCACTAACCGCTTAGCAGTCTCAATTGGTACAAACTTCAGTGCCACCTAGGTGAAACTGGAGTGCCAACCCCTATTGGCACTGGAGTTTCATAGGTAAGAAACTAGAGTTTCATAGGTAGGAAACTGCAGTGCCATAGGTAGGAAACTGCATTCGTCTCCATAGCGGACGACGAATTGTGACGATAAGAGTAGCTGGAGATTGGCTATTTAGCTTCATTAGGAGGGTGATAAGCTCATACAGAGAGTTATTGGTATCGCTTATTTTGCTAACTTTGTCGCCAAAGCAGTCAGAGGAGAGTAGCCTCACTTGCTAAGGCTTCGGACACTCTTCTATTGCTTGCACTTGTAGTACAGACGCTACATTTGCCCACAGCACCCCTACCCTGTTTTGTGGAGGGCTGTAACGCAAACCATAAGCTTAAATCATGGCAGTAGAAATCAGACAAATAGATGGACGCAAGGAGCTGAAGAAGTTTGTTGAGTTCAACCTCGAGCTGTACAAAAACAATCCTTACCACGTCCCTGGCATCATCAAGGATGAGATAGACCTACTGGATAAGGACAAGAACCCCTCCTTTGATGTGTGTGAGGCTGCCTACTTTCTAGCCTACAAGGATGGCAAGATCGTAGGGCGCATCGCTGGCATCATCAACCACAAGGCAAACGAGACGTGGAATCAGAACTACGCTCGCTTTGGTTTCGTCGACTTTATCAATGATGATGAGGTGGTCGACAAGCTCTTTGAGACTGTCGAGCAGTGGGGGCGCAACAAGGGTATGGACTATATGCACGGACCAATGTCCTTCACCGATATGGATCAGGAGGCGATGCTCGTGGAGGGCTTCGACCAGATGGGTACGACCGTAGGCCTCTACAACTACGCTTACTACCCTAAGCAGCTAGAGCGGCTAGGGTATGTCAAGAGTACCGACTGGAAGGAGTACCTCATCAAGATCCCCAAGGAGATCCCTGAGAAGCATCAGCGTATCGCCAACCTAGTCAAGGAGAAGTATGGTCTCAAGGTGGTTAAGTACAAGAGCCGCAAGGAGATTATGTCTCACGCTGACGATATCTTCACCACACTCAATAAGGCGTATGCTCCGCTTTACGGCTTTAGCGAGTTGTCGCCCGCACAGATGGAGTACTATGCCAATGCCTACCTACCTCTGCTACGGCTAGACTTCTTTACTGCTATTGTCAGAGAGCGTGACCAGCAGATGATTGCTTTTGCTATTACGATGCCTAACCTAAGCAAGGCGATGCGCGCTGCCAAGGGACGGCTCTACCCCTTTGGCTTCATACCGCTACTGAATGCGCTCAAGACCCCGCCTAAGGTGGTCGACCTTTATCTCATAGGTATACTTCCCGAGTACCAAAACAAGGGAATCAATGCACTCATCTTCGCTGACCTGATACCGATCTACAACAAGCTAGGTGTCGAGATGGCTGAGAGCAATCCTGAGCTAGAGACGAATATGGCGGTACAGCTACAGTGGAGCTACTTCGAGCGTAAGCACCACAAGACGCGCCGTGTCTTTATCAAGGAGCTATAACATACGCCTACGACTAGCAAACACTATTATTATATACGATCTCATTATCTACTAACTGACATCAATGCCTATACAAGAACCTCTTAACCAGCCCGAACTCTTAGACCCAGCGACCATAGCTGGATACACCGAGGAAGACTTTCGGACGCTCTCCTGGAGCGAGCATATCCGCAAGCGACCAGGTATGTATATCGGTAAGATCGGTGATGGTACGCAGGCTGATGACGGTATCTACATCCTCATCAAGGAGGTGATAGACAACTCCATCGATGAGTTTGTCATGGGCGTGGGTAGTGAGATACGTATCACGATAGAGAGCGAGACGAACGAGGTCACGATACGAGACTATGGTCGTGGCATACCGCTCGGAAAGCTCGTCGATGCGACCTCTAAGATGAATACGGGCGCCAAGATCGACTCACAAGCCTTCAAGAAGTCGGTCGGTCTGAACGGTGTCGGTCTCAAAGCGGTCAATGCGCTCTCCTCGACCTTTATGGTCCAGAGCTGGCGCGAGGGAGAGACCGCCTCAGTCACTTACGAGCGGGCTGAGATGATCGCTCATACGCCAGCAGAGCCGTGGGAGGACAAAGAGGCTCACGGCACATTGGTCTCCTTCACACCAGACGCTGAGGTCTTTCGCAACTCGCACTACGACCTGCGCCATGTGGAGGCACTCGTGCGCAACTACTGCTACCTTAACACGGGACTGACGCTCTACCTCAACGATAAGAAATATGTAAGCCGTCACGGGCTACAAGACTTCCTCTCAGACACCATCACGGGCGATCCGCTCTACCCTATCATACGTCTCACGGGCCCTGACATAGAGGTTGCTATCACGCACATTGAGCAGTACGGAGAGGAGTTTTACAGCTTCGTCAATGGTCAGTACACCACACAGGGAGGTACTCACTTGACTGCCTTTCGCGAGCAAGTGGCTCGTGTTATCAAGGAGTTTTCGGGCAAGGGCTTTGAGTATGGAGACATTCGCTCTGGTATGGCGGCGGCAATCAGCATCCGCATCATCGAGCCTGAGTTCGAGAGTCAGACGAAGATCAAGCTCGGTTCCAAGGAGATGGTGCCGCAAGACCCAATGTTTGAGCATGAACCACTACGGGGTGTGACGGTACAGAAGTTTGTCGGTGACTTCCTCAAGGAGAAGCTCGACAACTACCTCCATATGCACCCCGACATCTCTGAGGTGATGCTCCAGACGATCCAAGCCAACGAGCGGGAGCGCAAAGCGATGAGCGGCGTGACCAAGCTGGCGCGTGAGCGTGCTAAGAAGGCTAGCCTGCACAATAAGAAGCTGCGTGACTGCACCGAGCACTATAACGATCCGAAGGCTAAGAGCCCCGAGCTGACCAGTATCTTTATCACCGAGGGTAACTCGGCTAGTGGATCGATTACGCAGAGCCGAGATGCACGCTACCAAGCGGTCTTTAGCCTGCGAGGCAAACCGCTCAACAGCTACGGGCTGAGCAAGAAGGTAGTCTATGAGAACGAAGAGTTTAACCTCCTCCAGGCTGCGCTCAACATCGAAGACGGTCTCGACGGCTTGCGCTACAACCGTGTGATCATCGCTACCGATGCCGATGATGATGGTATGCACATACGACTCCTAACGCTAACCTTCTTCTTGCAGTTCTTCCCCGAGCTAGTACGGCGTGGGCACGTATATATATTGGAGACACCGCTCTACCGTGTCTCGCTACCAGCCAAGCGTAAGAAGAGTATCACCGCACGTGTTGCATCGGGAGGCAAGAAGAAGGGTGGCAAGAAGGCGGTCATCGAGCCTGAGTCTGAGAAAGAGACCTCTGCCTATTGTTATAGTGATCAGGAGCTCAATGCAGCTGTAGAGCGGATGGGCGCTTCGGCTCAGATCACCCGCTTTAAGGGTCTGGGCGAGATCAGTGCCAATGAGTTTAAGGAGCTGATCACGGAGGAAAACATCAAGCTCCGTCAGGTGACACTGCGCAAGGAGGACAATCTCAAGCGGATGTTACACTTCTATATGGGCAAGAACACGCCCGACCGTCAAGACTTTATCATAGACAACCTAGTCATAGATGAGGAGATCGTCTAAGTCTCTTCACTTAGCTTAGCAGACAGATATGAAGCGTATCGGATTCTTTGCGGGTTCCTTTGACCCCTTTACACTAGGGCATGCGGACATTGTGGCACGTGCTCTCAAGATTTTTGACGAAGTGGTCATAGGTATCGGCACGCACCCGACGAAAAAGCCATTCTTCACTTCCGAGCAACGCGCTCTACAGATAGAGACCGTCTATGCGCAGGAGCCGCGTGTCCGTGTCGTGAGTTATAGCGGTATGACCATTGAGGCGGCAAAGCGATGTGGCGCACAGTTTCTCATACGTGGCGTACGCTCCACGAGCGACTTCGAGTACGAGCAGAGTATCTCACAGATCAATGACCATCTGCAGGGACCTATGACGGTGCTACTCTTTGGGGCGCAAGGTCTGCTCCACATCTCTAGCTCTATGGTACGAGAATTGCTAAGCTGGAATCTAGATGTATCGGACTACGTACCTAGTGGTATGCCTTTAACTTTTGACTAATTAGCTATCTCTCTATCTCCTATCCTCTTACTATGCGACAATCAGCTGACATCAATCATATCTACGACTTACTCCTCCAGAGTGATGGTATCTGCACTGACACGAGACATCTGCGTCCCGACTCACTCTTCGTATCGCTACGAGGAGCGCACTTCGACGGCAATCGCTTTGCCGTGGATGCGCTCAAGCAGGGCTGCAAGTATGCACTCGTCGATGACCTTAGCTATATAGATGAGGTCGAGGAGTCTGACGCAGACCTCCGTGAGCAACTTATCTATTATAGAGATGGAGGCTTTGAGGCACTTCACGAGCTGGCGCTCCTACATAGGGCGAAGTCTGAAGCGACCTTCATAGCGATCACGGGAACTAATGGCAAGACGACCACCAAGGAGCTGGTCGCTGCGGTCTTGTCCGCAAAGTATCGGGTGCATGCCACGCAAGGCAACTACAACAACGAGATAGGCGTCCCGCTAACCCTACTACAGGTTCGTCCTGAGCATCAGTTTGTCATCGTCGAGCTAGGTGCTTCTCACATTGGAGATATAGCTTCGCTCTGCAAGCTGGCACAGCCACAGTACGGCATCATTACGAATGTGGGGCGAGCTCATCTCTCAGGCTTTGGCACACCCGAGGGGGTCATCAAGGCTAAGAGCGAGCTGTACGCTTATCTGCGAGAGCATGGCGGACAAGCCTTTTGCAATGGGGAGGACAAAACGCTCATCAGCAATCTCAATGGACTGCCCACGGTCTATTACAACGGTACCGCTGCGCCACGCATCACGGGCTCTGTACTCCCCACAGATGAGTTTGGACTACTCAAGATAGAGTGGCGTAACCAAGAGACAGGCGAGAGCTACCAGCTAGCTACACAGCTGGTCGGCGACTATAACCTTAACAACATCCTGGCAGCGATCACCGTGGGGCTACACTTCGGCTTAGATCCGAAGACGATCAATGAGGCACTGGTCAACTACCAGCCACACAATGAGCGGTCGCAAGTCCTTCCCCCGACGGCGCAAGGCAACCGTGTCATCCTCGACTGCTACAATGCCAATCCCTCTAGCATGGAGGTGGCGCTCAGTAGCTACTTCACGATGGACTCGCAGGGACTCAATCGTATGCTTATCCTCGGCGACATGAACGAGCTAGGCGATGCTGCCGAGAGAGAGCATATCAACGTCATCAAACAGATACAGAGCTATCTCCTGCGCTATCCTAAGATGGTCACTTACTTCTGCGGGCCCAACTTTTTCGCTCTGCAGGCTCGCTATGGGAGCGAGCACTTCATCTTCTTACCCACGGCGACCGCTCTCAAGCAATACTTCACTAGACACCAACCGCAGCACAGCTTTATCCTAATCAAAGGATCTAACTCGCACCATCTCTCGTCCATCGCAGAGCTATGCTAAAGAATCGTCAGCAACAGCAACTAGAGCAGCGGCAAACCCTCACAGCGCGACAGATACAGCAGATACAACTGCTGGAGCTTCCTGTCACTGAGCTGGAGCAGCGCATCAGTGCTGAGATCGAGCGCAATCCCGCTCTCGAAGAGGCTTATCCTGCTCATGACGATTCTAATGAAAGTAACGCAACCAGCGAGCAAGCTGACTCCGCCCTGAGCCAGTTCGATCAAGATAGGCTCGAGGCGCGCAACGAGTTTGGCAATGATGACGAGATCCCAGCTTATCGGCTCAGGATGATCGCCGAGAGAGAGCAGCAGCGTGAGGAGATCCCCTTCGCTGCTCACGGACTATCTCTCACAGACTATCTGAACAACCAGCTCTCGACCCTAGAGCTTACCGAGCGGCAGCAGTTACTCGTACCGTATATAGTAGGTAACCTTCGAGAGGATGGCTATCTAGACCGCTCACTCCCACTCATTGCTCAGGATCTGCTCCTCAAAGAGGGTGTCGACGCCTCCGAGCAGGAACTCACCGAGCTACTTCAGATCATTCAGAGCTTAGACCCTCCAGGCGTTGGTGCGAGGACGCTACAAGAGTGCTTACTGCTACAACTGCACCGAATGGAGCAGAGCGAGACTGTCGTCAATGCGGAGAAGATCGTCTCTCGCTACTTCGATGACTTTGCTTACAAACGATTCGAGAGACTCACCAAGCGAGGCTTTAACCAGAAGCAGCTAGAAGAGGTCTCAGTACTCATTCACCAGCTCTCGCCCAAGCCGGGCAACGGCTTTGACTCCTCAGCAGAGACGCTCCTCTCGAAGGTCACACCCGACTTCATCATCACCGAGCATGAAGGCGAGCTAACCCTGACCCTCACCGATCAGCGCGAGATACCCGCCCTGACCGTGTCGCCAAGCTACAAGCAGATGATCGCAGACTACCGAGATGCCTCAGAGAGCGAGCGAGCTAAGCTCAAGGAGACCATACAGTACACCCGTGACCGAGTCAAGGATGCCGAGTGGTTCATCTCTGCGCTACAACAGCGCTACGACACCCTTCGCACCACCATGACCATCATCATGACGCTGCAACGAGACTTCTTCCTCTCGGGCGACATCGTAGATCTGCGCCCTATGATTCTCAAGGACGTTGCCGAGCTAGCCCGACTAGACATCAGCACCATCTCCCGTGTGAGCAATAGCAAGTACGTGCAGTGCCAGTGGGGCATCTTCCCAGTTAAGTTCTTCTTTAGCGAAAGTATGCAAGCCAAGGACGGTAGCGATGTCTCTACCAAAGTGATCAAAGATTGCCTTAAGCAGATCATCGAAGAGGAAGACCCATTACAGCCACTCACAGACGACCAACTAACGGAGGAACTCTCACGCCAAGGCTACAACATAGCGCGCCGCACCACCGCTAAGTATCGACAGCAGCTCGGACTCCCCACGGCTCGCCTGCGTCGCAAGCTAACTAAGTAATCGCTTATGCAAACGAAGCGTAGCTACCTGATCCTACTCTGGAGCTTCTTGTGCCTTCTCCCCACCATTCTCACTGGGCAAGTCTCTAGTAGCACGACCATCTCGGGCATCCTATACGACCAGCAGACAGGAGAGGCTGTTCCCTATGCCTCTATCTCCACATCGACACGCCAAAGCGTCACGGGTACAGCCAGTGACGACAAGGGAGCCTTTACCATCAAGCTACGACACGAAGAGATTGCGCAAGACACCATCGTGTTACAGATTAGCTGTATAGGCTATGAGGGACGGACATTGCGTTTGGACAAATACCAAAACCACAGCTTAGGTCGCCTCCCACTCAAACGAAAGGCAACAGACATAGAAACGGTCGTTGTCAAGCCCAAGAAAGAGCGCTACAGACGCAAGGGAAACCCCGCCGTAACCATTATGCGACAGGTGATGCAACAGAAGGAGCGCAACCATCTATCCGCCCTACCCGACTTCTCCTACCAGCTCTACCAAAAGACCCTCCTCGCTCAGGGAGACATCACACGAGGCAAGGGTTACTGGGGCATCCCCAAGTGGCGCATGAAGAGCTTCGTCGATAGCTCTGCCCTCGCTAGGACGCCCATCCTCCCCTTCTCTTTACGTGAGCGACACAGCGTCTACGCACAGCAGGGCGGACGCCCCGAGAACCCGCTACTCCTCGGTACACGACACAAAGGAGTCGAGCAGATCGTTGATGAGGGACTGCTTTCGAGCAATATAGATGCCCTCCTCGCTCCCGTAGACATCTACGACAACGACCTGCCACTACTCTCCAAAGAGATCATCGGTCCCCTGCACTCGCAACTCGGTATCACCTTCTACAAGTACTACCTCCTAGACACCATCCCAGACGCTTTGGGCAATCCCTGCTATCAGATACAGTTCGTACCGATAGAGATGCGTGACGCAGGCTTTTCGGGTACGCTGCTGGTAGACACAGTGGACTATAGCATCCACGGAGTAGAGATGCGCCTACCCACCATCGCCAATGTCAACTGGGTAGATCGCCTAGAGATTACCATCGACTACACCCCGCAGAGCATCACACGACCAGACGGCCGACGAGATACCCTATGGCTCCCTGATCGACAGCAACTAGATGCGCTCTTTCGCGTCTCCAAGCGCCTAGACATCTCCGCTTTAGCACGGGTCACTTCCATCTACAGCCACTACGAGACAGGTGCTACGGCACTGCGATCTGAGACGCTCGACCCTCGTCTCCTCCTCCCAGCAGACACGCTCCAGCAGCTTATGACACGAGTCATCGACGACTATGGACTAGTCGTCCGCCCCGAGCCGATCGACTCCACCGAGCAGCGCGCCACACAGCTCGTCGACTATATCCTCCACGACCCTGGGTACAAGCTCTTTTCGCTAGGCGCTAGGATGGCTTCCGTAGGCTTTATCCCGATACCTGCCGAGCCACTACACCGCGAGCGTGTCTATGTAGATCTTGGTCCCCTAGAGACCCTCATCAGTGCCAACTTGATCGAGGGCGTACGGCTTCGCCTCGGAGGTATGACCACAGCCAGACTGCATAACCAGCTCTTTGCCGAGGGATATGTCACCTATGGCTTTAAGGACAAAAAGTGGAAGTACTACGCTCGTCTCATCTATGCGGCTAAGCCGAAGGAACTACACCCGCATAGCTATCCCCGAAACAACTTTGCGCTCTCCATACGCAACGACCTCTTCTTCCCTGGAGAAGTGAGCTACGGACTATACAAAGATGGCATCGCCTCTATCTTTGGCACCTACGGCATCACACGGCGCTACTATGGACTAGACATCAACGCTTCGCACGAGATAGACTGGTCGACTAGCCTCTACACCCACATCTGGATCGACTACCAGCGCCAAAGACCCACTGGCACGCTCCACTACTACGCACTAGATACAGAGGGCAATCAATACGAAGTCGAGGAGCTACAGCAGACCGAGATTGGCACCTCACTCAGCTGGACTCCTGGACGCACCCCTTACTCAGGACGAAGGCCAGGCAGTGTCGTCTCGGCAGACATTTACAAACCCACCTTTACACTCTCGGGATCGATCTACCCGCAAGGGCTATGGGGCAACGAACAGACCCACGGCGCACTCCACCTCGCCTACAGCCAAAGGCTCTATCTCAGCATATTTGGTGCACTCGACATAACCCTCCAGAGCGGTATCGCTCTAGGCAATACGCCACAGTCTCAGCTCTTCACACCTTATGGCAATCGCGCTTGGCTACTCGTCCCCGATGCCTTCCAGACGCTACAACCATTAGAGTTCATCGCTGACAAGTACCTCGACTTCAAGCTACTCTATCGTATGGAGGGACTACTCTTCAACCGCATCCCGCTCGTCAAGCGACTCGGACTGCGAGAGCTCGTCGGCATACATGGTTACTGGGGAGACACATCGCCAAGACACATCACCCCATGCCCAGGGCAAATCCTCTTGCCCGCCTACGCTGAGCCTATGCGCAACGACCTACACCTAGAGCTCTCGGCTGGACTAAGCAATATCTTCAAAGTGCTCTCCGTCCAATACTTCTATCGTATCACAGGAAGAGAGATCCCCCCTCTACAGCGTCACGCTGTCCGCCTCGGCATCTCTGTCTCCTTCTGACACAGTTGAGAGAAGTCGCCTTTTATCTTGCGAGATTCTCTTTATCTTCCGTATATTTGTGGAGAGTTGCGCGTCCTCTAGGAGATACGTCTAGTACTCGTCATACAATCCTTTCAGTATTATTTACTTAGCATCGGTTTATGCTTCTATCCACTGAGACCTTTCTGATTATTGGTTCCATTGTCATCTTTGTAGGTATCCTACTAGGTAAGGTAGGTGCCCGCTTTGGAGTGCCAGCCCTACTCCTCTTTTTGCTGACGGGTATGCTCTTTGGCGTAGATGGTATCGGGATACAATTTAGCAATATGCGGATTGTGCAGTCCATCGGTATTGTGGCGCTTTCGATCATTCTCTTTTCTGGTGGTATGGGGACCAAGCTCTCGCAGATACGTCCCGTCATAGGTGAGGGTATCGCCCTAAGTACCATAGGCGTGCTACTCACGACGCTCTTCACCGGACTGCTCATCTTCTGCGTGACGCACTACCTCTTTGCCTCGCTCACCTTCTCGCTACCCATCTCTATCCTACTAGCGGCCACGATGTCCAGTACCGACTCAGCTTCGGTCTTTGCTATCTTACGCTCGCAGCGTGTGCACCTTAAGGAAAACCTCAAGCCACTCCTAGAGCTAGAGAGTGGTAGCAACGACCCGATGGCCTATATGATTACCGTTGCACTCATTGGCTTCGTTATGGGAGGCGAGACCTCTCTGTGGGCTGTGGCGGGAAGCCTTGTACTGCAGTTTCTCTTTGGCATCATCGGAGGTTTCCTCTTTGGCTGGCTATGCGTCAAGATGCTCAACAATCTGAACATACAGAACGAAGTCCTCTACCCCATAGCGCTACTTTGCTTCGTTATGATCACCTACGTGAGCACCTGGTATATAGGTGGCAATGGTTATCTAGCAGTCTATATCGCAGGCATCTATCTAGGGAATAGTAAGATCACAGCACGGAGATCTGTGTATGGCTTCTTCGATGGTATCACTTGGCTCGTACAGATTGTACTCTTCATCATGTTAGGGCTACTGGTCAATCCGAGTGATATGCTCCCCGTATTGCTCCCGACGCTCATTATTGCTGTGCTGATGATGTTCGTAGCTCGCCCGCTCGCTTGTTTCATAACGCTACTCCCTTTTCGCAAGCTCTCCTTCAAGGCTCGACTCTTTACCTCTTGGGTCGGTCTACGTGGAGCGGCGCCCATCCTCTTTGCCACCTATCCCGTACTAGCTGAGGTACCCCAGTCCAACCACATCTTCACCATCGTTTTCGTCATCACACTAGTCTCACTCATCTGTCAGGGTATGACGATCACGCCAGTGGCTCGTGCGTTGCATCTAGCTGAGCCAGCACCACCTGAGGGATACTTTATGGGTGTCGAGATCCCTGAGGAGACCAATACAAGTATGGAGGAGCGTATCGTCGTAGAGGAGATGCTCGCTGAGGGGCATCTGCTTAAGGACTTAGCCCTCAATCCCGATGAGCTGGTTATCCTCGTACGTCGTAATGACCGCTACATAGTGCCTAAGGGTGGACTCCACCTGCACCCTAATGACATCCTACTCATCGTCTCTGAGCGGAGTGATTCTGAGCGTAACTATCTAGAAATCCCTAATGCAGACTTCTTTACTCGCTTGAGGAAGACACTTGGACAAGTCACTAGACACAAGAGTAAAAAGCAATCCGACAGTTAAACGATCGTGTCTATCCTCAGCTAATCAATCTAAACGATCGAATAGCTGTGACAGTCATATATAGCCCCCTCACGACACTTCTCGTGAGGGGGCTTTTTGTATCCATTTGGAGCCTTACCTCTAGGCTCGATCTCACACGTCTCACGAGTAGTCCTACTTTATGTAAATGATCTCCACATATTTTGCTACCTTTGTCCTGAGAGCAGGGATACTATGAGATGCTACTTGAGTACCTCTCTTACTATCCCCATCATAGCTCTCTATCGTTGCTTAAACATAGACTCATAGGAGCATCGTACGTTACCAATATACAATATGTTGTACTCCCTCTATGAGTTCACCTAAATAGATAATCGAATCAGAACCTCATGTCTCCAACCAATCGCATTTTTAGACCTATCCAAAGGTTTACAATCCGTAAGATAGACTCCTCCGTCGTACTCTTTCTGGCGACCATCGTAGCACTTATTGTGGCCAATAGTCCTCTCAGAGATCTATACCACACTCTGCTCGCTATGCCGATTAACCTCAACATCCTAGGGGTGGACATATTCCACCATCATGGAGAGCCGATGAGCTTCTTGGTTTTTGCCAATGATGTCTTGATGGTTTTCTTTTTCTTTGTTGTAGGGCTAGATATCAAGCAGCAACTTCTCGTGGGGGAGCTCTCCTCTGTCAAGAAAGCTATGATGCCAGTCGTCGGAGCTATCGGCGGTATGATCGTCCCGATCCTCCTCTTCTTACTGATTGCTCCGGCTGGAGATGCCAGTCGAGGTGCTGCCATACCGATGGCTACGGATATAGCCTTCGTCCTAGCGGTACTGATGGTGTTAAAGGATCACGTACCCGTCTCGCTACGTGTCTTTATGACCACGCTAGCAGTGGCTGACGATATAGGAGGTATCATCGTGATAGCGCTCTTTTACTCCTCTGGGATCAACTTGCTGATGCTAGGGATAGGCTTGGCGATAGTTGCTCTCCTAGCTATCCTAGGGCGTATAGGAGTTCGTCGTATTTGGCTATATATGGTCGGGCTCTTTTTCGTATGGTTCTTCTTCCTACAGAGCGGTATCCACACTACCATTGCAGGTGTTATGGTCGCTCTGACAGTACCTATGACGACATCTGTATCTCGGCACCAGCTGAGCAATCTCGCAGGTACAGTCTCTAAGATGTTGCCACATACAGAGGATGCGCAAAAGGGTCAGACCACACACCTTGATGGAGCAGATATTGCCTTGATCAATAGCTTGCGCCAGTCGGCTACACGAGCTATCCCTCCAGTGCAGCGCCTAGAGCATGCGCTCACGAGCTGGGTCAACTATTTGATCTTACCGATCTTTGCATTTGTCAATGCAGGCATCGACTTCTCCACCTTTGCTATGGGTGGTATCTCAGCGCTTCCCATTGCAGTCACGCTGGGTCTATTCATCGGTAAGCCTGTCGGCATTTTCCTCTTTACCTACGTCTATATCCGTCTCACGAAGCATCAGTGGAGTGAGGATGTCTACCCCGCCCTATTCTTTGCAGTATCTATCTTGGGCGGTATCGGCTTTACGGTCTCTATGTTTATCGCTAGTCTGTCGTACGATGTACAGCTACACCTCGACTGGCTCAGTGAGGCCAAGCTAGGTATCCTAGCAGGTAGCCTTATCTCAGGCATCGTAGGCTATATCGCAGTGCTTGCTGTAGGTAAGCGACACCAAGAGAAAAAGGCGCAAAAAGTAAAATAAGTAGCAACGCTCACATATATCCACGTGGAGAAATAGAAATCCTCACGTGGATATTTTTTATTCTTCACGTAGGAGCGAATCATTTCCTCCGAAGTTTCATTTGATTCCTCCGAAGTTTTATTTCTCGCC
>URDQ01000018.1 GCA_900546675.1 uncultured Porphyromonas sp.
TAGGGTGCGATCCATTTTTTGTAGGTATGAGTTGCATTTACTAATTGAATATACGAGGTTAGATCCTAGTTCTAGTAGATCTGGTGGCACTAGTATCCCTAGTGGCACTAGTGCCTCTAGCTAAAAGCCAACAGCTAATGACCAACAGCTATAGTAGTTGCGCCAGAAGCTCCTCGCTAAGGGCTAGATGCGTGTAGGTAGCATAGCAGCGGCCCATATGCCACAGCGCAGTCGCCACGGGATCGCCCCACGCATTGAACTGCTGCGCAAGCGAGGGGAGCGGATCGAGGATGCGGGAGTAGTGAAACTCGTGTCCACGTACCGCCACGCCCGCTATCTCGAGCTGTCGATAGCCGAGTGCTAGCCTGCGCTGCTGCATCGTAGCGGTCTGCTGTAGCGCACCCACGAGCGAATAGCGGGTACCCTCCTCGTCGACAATCGCTTCGCAGAGAAGGAGCATTCCCCCGCCCTCAGCAAGCATCGCGCCGCCCCCACGGATGTAGTCACGGAGGCTGTCGAGCATTGACCTATTGGCTGACAGTTGCTCTAGATGTAGCTCGGGATAACCTCCAGGGAGATAGACGAAGTCACTCGGCGGTAGTGAGCTGTCAGAAAGCGGACTGAAGTAAGTCACCTCGCCCCACTGCTCTAGCTGGCGCACATTCTCCTGGTAGAGGAAGTTGAAAGCGTCGTCACGAGCCACGGCTATGCGACGAGGAGCTGACGAAGAGTTCTTTTGCAGCGTGGGAGCCTTGTGGGGCTGTTTCTTTCGCTCTGAGGAGATGGCTAGGAGGCGATCAATGTCTAGATGTTGCTCTAAGAGGTCGGCCACCTGATCGGCATAGCGGTCTATCTGCGCCAAGTCGTCAACGTCTAGTCCTAGGTAGCGACTGGGGATGGAGATATCGTCGACACGCGGCAGCGAACCCAGTACAGGCACGCCCGCATCTGTGGCAGCTTGTGTGAGATAGGTCAAGTGACGCTCTGAGGAGACTTTATTGAAGATGACTCCCGCTATCCGAATCCTAGGGTCAAAGTGCTGCAACCCGTAGAGTAGCGGAGCCACCGTGTAGGCCATCGAGCGAGGTGTCACGACCAGCACGACTGGTAGGTCTAGGAGCCGAGCAATGTCGGCCGCGGAACCTTTGTCCCGATCGTAACCATCGAAGAGACCCATCACACCCTCCACAACAACCGCCTGAGCGTCCTGACTATAATGGTCGTAGAGCGCCTGTACGCGCTCGGCGCCGTACATAAAGAGATCCAGATTGACCGCTGGACGACCTGTCGCCACGCTGTGTAGCTTAGGATCTACATAGTCGGGACCGCATTTGAAGGCTTGAGTGGCTAGTCCACGACGTGTGTAAGCCCGGAGGAGTCCCATAGTGAGTGTGCTTTTGCCACTCTCGGAGAGGGGCGCTGCGATGAGGAGGGAGGGAAGAGATGTCATAAGTGAGTGACTAAAGTTGAGAGTCGGGAATAAGGAGCACCTCGAGCTGTGCAGAGGGAACGAGTGGCTTGCAGACCTGATAGCAGTGATCGACGATGCTCTGGTAGAGCGGGTGCGTGCCGTCGGGGAAGATCTGCCACAATTCGCGGGCTAGCGTCATCTCGCTGATCTGTTGCTTCTGCGCTTCGCTTGCTCCAGAGGCAGAGGCGAGGGCGGTGATGAAGGCTTTGTTCATCACCACCTTCTTGCTATGTGTGTCCAGTTCGCCAGCCGCTAGTTTGACCGCTTTGCCAATCATAATGCCGAGGGTGATTTGCGGGAAACCCAGTTCGTCGGTAAGGCTGAGCGTTTCTCCTATGAAGTTGCCATACTGAACGAAAGCGTTGGCGGGGAGGTCGGGAAAGCGTCCCTTGAGGTAACGCTCGCTACGTCCGCCTGAGTTAAGCACAAGATGCTTGCCGTAGACCGACTTGCTCACCTCCAGCTCACGACGTATCGACTCGACAAAGGCTTCGCTTGAATAGGGTCGCACGACCCCTGTGGTGCCGAGGATAGAGATGCCGTCTAGGATGCCGAGCCGTGGATTGAAGGTGCTGTGGGCGAGCCGTCGTCCCTCGGGGACGGAGATGGTTAGGTCGATGCCCACTTGGGAGAGGTCGACCAAGGCACCGAGTGCTTGGCGCATCATCTGACGCGGGACGGGGTTAACGGCAGGTTCTCCAACATCTAGTCCGATACCAGGAAGGGTAACTCGCCCTACCCCTTCGCCCTGAAGGAAGGCAACCCCGCTGTGAGCCTGCGTAAGAGACAAGTCAGCAACGATCTCTGCGCCATCGGTTACGTCAGGGTCGCTGCCAGCATCCTTGACTGCAACTGCTCGAGCGCCTTGTGCGGTTAGTTCAGTTTGTTGGATCGGAAAAGGAATCCGCTCACCCTGAGGGAGGGTCACCATCACCTCGCTGTAAGACTCCTCGTTGAGCAGTGTAAGCAGGGCGGCTGTCGCAGCTGCCGTGGCGGTGGTGCCAGTTGTCAAGCCGATACGCTGCGGGAAGAAGTCGCTCCCCAGCAGTCTCTCTATGGAGCGACGAAGCCCTACGGGTCCCTCGACGGTAACGGTAGCCGGATAAGGGATCTGTGGTCTTCGGATGACCAGCACGGTGATGCCGAGTGCGAGTGCCTCCTCCACTTTTGCTGCGAAGCCACTCGTTTCGCCACTCTCCTTGAGCAGGATCATATCTGGTTGTAGTGAAGCAAAGAGCTTTTGGTCACACTGCTCCTTGTCGTAGTAGACCAGTCGCTCTGGTGGAAAGTCGCTCTGCCGTAGTCGTTCCTCGGTCTCAGTGATCGGCATCACCCGCAGATAGGTCTCGTGCTTCGTCCAGTAGGCTCTCAGTCGCTCGACGGAGTTAACGCCCGTCAGGGCAAGCAGGCGCTGAGGCTGATGCTTGAGGAGATACTGCAGCGCAGCGTCAAAGGAGTCTAGCAGTACGACCGAAGCGGGTAGAACGGGGAAGGTACGCTCGTAGCGTATCACAGGAAGCTGCAGACGAGACACGCAGTGTGCCACGCTCTGATGCACGCCCATAGCGAAGGGGTGCGCCGCATCTACGACGAGAGCGACCTCCCGCTCTGTGCAGAAGTGCGCCATCTCCTCACCATTCATCCCGCCCTCTAGGCGAATCCCGTGGTGCATCGAGAGCTCTTGCGAAGCGCCTCTTGTGGAGTAGTAAAAAGGTTTGCCCGCCTCCTCACATACTTCGAGCGCTTTGCGCCCTTCTGTGGTTCCTCCGATGATTAGGATCATACCTTTGAGGCGTGGATAGAGAAGTGTAGTGTCTCGGGATCGAAGTCAATCCCCTTTGCTGCGAAGTAGTTCGGCAAAGTGCCGTCATCAGCGAGAGCCTTCGGTGGACCCATATGTAGCTTGTGGTCATCATCGAGGAGCCACACCTGATCGGCTATCTGGAGAGCTAGCTCTAGGTCGTGCGTGGAGAGGAATATCGTCTTGTGCGCCTCACGAGACAAGCGAAGAAGGATCTGGAGCATGTCTACCTTCGAGGGAAAGTCTAGGAAGGCTGTCGGCTCGTCTAGTAGTATGATAGGCGTCTCCTGAGCCAGAGCCTTGGCGATCATCACCTTCTGACGCTCACCGTCACTGAGCGAGTCGATCATTCGTTTTGCCAGAGGCTGTATGCCGACTAGCTCTATCGCCTCATCGACCACCTGTCGGTTGCTCTCGTTCATCTGTCCCCAGAAGCCCGTGTAGAGGCTCCGCCCGAGAGCGATCATCTCGTAAGCAGTCATATTGCTCATGATCAGTCGCTCCGTTAGCACGACGCTGATTCGCTGCGCCAGTTCTTTGGCGGCATACTGCTGTATCTCCTTACCTTCGACTAGTAAGGCACCATCGAGCTTCGGCTGAAAGGCGGCGATCGTCCGGAGCAGCGTCGACTTGCCCACACCATTTGACCCAATGAGACAGGTGAGCTGTCCCGACCAAATGGTAGCATTGAGCTGGCTCGCCACGACGCGCGTGCGCTTCATTTGGCGATATCCTATCGAAAGGTCACAAAGCTCTATCGTTGCGTGGCTAGTCATACGATTACAGTTCCTCTCTACGTCGTTTGTCAAATAGTACCCAGATCACGATCGGAGCACCTATGAGCGCCGTCACCGAGTTGATCGGTAGCGCACCCTCCATACCTGGCATACG
This sequence comes from uncultured Porphyromonas sp., assembly GCA_900546675.1. Lineage (GTDB taxonomy): Bacteria > Bacteroidota > Bacteroidia > Bacteroidales > Porphyromonadaceae > Porphyromonas. The sequence goes on from URDQ01000018.1 coordinate 4,164, forward strand.
GGCGATTAGGTTACAGCATAGAGCTAGGAGAGCTCCGACGAGCGTCACCGCAGGCATCAGTATGAGGTGATTGGAAGTAGCAAAGATAGTGCGACAGAGATGCGGTACCGCCAGTCCTATGAAGACGATCGGACCGCAGTAAGCAGTCACGATAGCGGTCAGCAGACAGGCCGAGAAGATGACCAGATGGCGAGCCCGACCGTAGTTCAGACCAAGGCTACGGGCGTAGTTCTCCCCGAGGAGCATCAAGTTAAGCACCTTGATCAGCAGGAAGGAGAGCGGTATCAGCACCAGCATAATGATGACAAAGGTAGTCACCTGATCGCCACTCACCTTCGCAAAGCTTCCCAAACCCCAGATCACATAGCTACGTACATCCTCATCGTTGCTAAAGAACTTGAGCACACCGATGATTGCATTCGCTATGTAGCCGATCATCACACCCATGATCAGTAGCACCACATTGCTTCGGACACGCTGCGCCATCGTCATGATGATCGACATCACGAGGAGCGCACCGAGGAGCGCAGCCACCGAGACCGCCATCTCTCCCACGAAGCCCATTCGCACAAGTGCCTTCTGGCTAATGCTCCCCGAGAGGAGGATAAAGGTCGCCACACCTAGGCTAGCTCCCGAGCTAATACCCAGCTCCGAAGGACCCGCCAGCGGATTGCGAAAGACCGTCTGCATCTGCAGACCACTGATCGACAGCCCCGCACCCGCCACCAGTGCCGTGATCGTCTGCGGGTAGCGACTCTTCCAGATGATGTTGCGCCAGATCTCATTACCCTCACCGTCACGCCCGAAGAGGATGCGCACCACCTCATCAAAGGGGATAGCGATCGTCCCCAGCGACAGATTGAGGACAAAGAACACTATAATAAGGACACCTATAATTGTAAAGGCTATAACTGGACGTCGCATAGCTTTCCCCCTTTCCTTAGTGGGTTAATATCGAGTAAAAGACCGGCTCGTGATCTGGAAGCAACTGCGGGTGAAAGGCGTGGATCAAGTCCGCCAAGACCACCTCAGGCTCCACGGGCGACAATTCGTAGAAAGGTCTCTCCCGCAGATTGCAGTACAGCACCCGCTTATCCCGATAAGCCTTGAAGTCTCGGTAGCGAGCATCCGTTTTGCCCAGCACATCATAGGAGAAGGCTCCATCGTAGCTATTTGCAATGCGCCAATAGTCCGCATCGGCCGCCTGAGCATAGACCGTCTCAAAGTCAACGTAGAAGCCTCCCGACTCCTTATCGTCTGCCATAAAGTAGTCCGCACCAGCATCCTCAAAAAGGTGAGCCAAGTAACTCGCACCACCCACCACATACCAATTACCACCGTGCAGCTCACCGCTAAGCACCTTCGGGTGCGTCAGATCATCGGTGATCAAAGCTTGTAGCTCGTGGTAACGCTCCTCTATCGTGCTAAAGAGCGTCTCCGCACGCTCCTCCATACCGAGCAGTAGTGCCGTAAACTTAATCCACTCAGCCTGCCCCAAAGGCGAAGTCTCCTTGTACCCAAGGAAGGTAATCAGCGGTATGTCTAGCTGCTTGATTACATCGTAGCCACCACGCTTGAAGGGACTCACTAGGATAATGTCTGGCTGTAGCGTCATAATGAGTTCGCTGTCGAAGTTGCCCTCGATGCCAATCCGCTTAGCCTCGCCCGAAGCTAATCGCGACTGCATCTCCTCGTTGAAGAGGAAGCGCGTACTCGGCATACCCACGACACGATCCACCGCATCGAGCTTGATAAAGTTTGATAGCTGTAGCGTCGTCATCACGATGACACGACGTACTGGTGTCTCGATCATAGTGTAGCCCTTAGGTACCTCAGCAGCCAGCTCCTGCGCCTGCTCACGAGGCACCAAAGCGTAGTGATACACCTCGCTGCTATCATGCGTCGGGTCGGAGATAGTGACCAGCGTCACCGCACCAGTATGCTCTATCTGTAGCCCCTCGGCATAGCGTATCGAAGCAGTGCTATCAATCTCTGTGCGCCCCGTAGTACCCTCGTCTGAGTGTCCCTTGCCACACGAGACCAGCAGCAGGGAGAGCACCCAGCAGCTCAGCAAATATCTCACACAGCGTAATCTGTCCATCTTCTTATCGATCTGTTGCACTGCAAAGATACAGAAACGATTCGTCTCGGTGCTCTACTTCCCCACCCCAATCATAAGGACTCTCTAGATTTCGTTGACGAGTCTAACAATGTTTACCTGCATCTCCACGTGGAAAATCTCAAATGTCCACGTGGAGATTTTTTATTCTCCACGTAGGCGAGAAATAAAACTTCGGAGGAATCAAATGAAACTTCGGAGGAAACGTTTCTCGCCTACGTGGAGAATTTTCATTTCCTCCGTGGCGATTTTCGATTCTTCACGTGGAGGTCGCACTTTTGCAAGAGGCTTGACTAAATTTCGCCTACACGCTCTGTCATCGGGTAGGATTATCTTCTTCATAAGTATTTTTATTTATCTTTGTTCGCAGAGTTCTTTTAGATTAAATGTCTCAAAGATCACAATGGTAGCTTCTAGAGAGCATTCGACCAATCAAACATTTAGACTAAATATATGCAACAACCATCGCATCGCTTCACAACCTTTAGGAGGCTAAGTGTCGTCCTCTTTATTCTTTGCGCCTTATGGAGCTATCCGCTCCTAGCTCAGCAGACAATACAAAAGGTTACTACTGAGACTCCTGGCTCGCTCGCAGCAGAACTGGAGAAGCTGAATAAGCCAATCGAGGCACTACGCATCTCAGGGCCTCTCAATGGTAAAGACCTCGCACTACTCAGAGAACTCGCAGGAGCTACTATGTCGACCCTCCCCGTAGAGTCTGGAGCAACCGATACGCTAACCTACTTGGATCTACGGAAAGCTACACTACACCCCGATGCTGAGCGATATGCTGCACCTGATTATGCACAAGTAGAGGCGAACAAAATCGGTAGGCGTATGTTTGCCAACTGCATTTTCTTGAAAGAGATTCGCCTACCAGCGACAGTTACCATCATTGACAAAGAGGCCTTCAAGGGTGCCACCAGCCTACATACCGTAAGCTATATAGATGCTGTAGAGGAGATTGAGTGGGGAGCATTCGAGGGGTGTACCTCTCTATACGACATTGAGCTACCCGACGGGCTAAAGGTCATACGAGGAGAAGCCTTTAAGGACTGCACCGCACTGCGGGCTGTCGTCTTCCCCTCTTCGCTCGTAGACTTAGGGAGCAATGCTTACGAAAACACAGGTATACGATACCTCAACGTAACAATCCCCGAAGATGATCAGGCTATCGGTAATCAAGTATTCAAGGACTGCAAGCGACTAGAGCGAGTATCTCTCTATGGGGATTACTTGACGCTAAAGTACGGACTCTTTGAGGGGTGTACGGCTCTTCAGTCTGTACGCATACTATCGTCTCAAGTGCATACGATACAGGGGTCTGCCTTCCAGGGGTGTACCAGCCTAGTAGAGCTACACCTACCGTCCTCCATAAGCTATATACAGATGGACGCTCTAGTGGGCTGTACGGCTTTAAAGCTTTTGACTATACCCTATGAGGGCGTGGTGATGGGAGGTATGATCTTCGAAGATGCGCTAGCTCCACAGATTACAGTGGCTGTACCATCAACCGTGATGGCTGATTATCGAGCTACCGACGCCTGGAGCAAGTGCCAGATAGCTGATCTCAAAGATTACCTGCCAGTCAATGCTGTCTACTTAGAGGAGGACTTTACCGCTCTTCCTTACAGCATAAAGGAGTGGGCTGGAAACGATACTTGGCATACGGATCATGGAGCTTATATCAATAAGGTAGGCGACAATCAGGTACTCAAGCTAGGGGACAATGAGGGGACAGGTCATATCTCGACCAAAGCGCTCGACCTCTCAGCCCATGGAGGGCACTTCCGCATCCGCCTAGCGATGGATGGCTGGAATCCCCTACATAGTGCCTTACAGGTAGAGGCTCGAGACAAAGAGGGCAATATACTCTCAGCGCATCGGGTGTACTGCTATGAACCCAAGATGGGTGGCGACCTTCGTACCTTTGACTTTGAAATGAGTGGCGGTGTCCAGGAGACCTTCATTCACTTATACACAACAGAAGATGAGCGAATAGCAATCGTTGATGATGTCAAGATCTACGACACCGATGAGGCTATACCATTCTACGCCGTAGATATACCCGAACTAAACTACGGCATCACAGCTGTCAACGCTGAGATCGCTGACACAAAGGGCTTAATCTACGGAGAGAACTTGACCCAAGCTCCGTCTGTCAAGGTTTTATCAAAAAGCCTTGGCACCTTTTCGGTCGATGCTGATCCGACTCCACAGGGAGGTGCTATGACGGTCTTCGTTGACACAGAAGAACTCGGAGAGTACAGCGGTTATATACGTATCAAGAGCGAAGATGTAAATGTGATCATGCTACCCCTACAGATCTCAGTAAGAGATATGGACAACGTCTACGGACTAGACGATACGAACCCACTAGACTCTCTACAAGAGGCATTTGAGGAGGGAAATGGTATCCCAGACAACTTCACCACCGTGGCTATCGTTGGGAAGCGTAACTGGGAGAGACGCTACAATGGCGATATGCAGCACCCCAATCGCTATCTCTCTATAGATGGTCTCAAGAGTCAGTTCGATGGACACACAGGAGACATTCACGCTCTGATCATCCTTCCTGCACTCAACCTCAGTCATCCCGATCGTGAGGAGTGGGCGCTCTCTTTCGACCTTGCAGTACTACGCCCTAACGGAGCTACGCTACATCTCGTCTCCGTAAGTAAGCGTGGAGAGATACATCGCCTGAAAGACTTTACCGCAGACAAAGAGTGCGAGTGGACTCCACAGCAAGTGATGCTCAGCGCACTCCCCGATACGACAGCTGGCTTCCTCGCTTTTGAGTACGTCGGGAATATGCCTGAGCGGTCAACCACTTATCGTATCGACAATCTTCGCTACCAGCGCATCACCGCTACAGAAGATATTGTCTCGCAAGAGCTACGCTACACGACTTCCGCTGGGCTACTAAGCATCTACGGAGTCGAGCAGACAGCTATCGTGAGCATTTACACGACAGAGGGACTGCTCGTAACACGCTGCTCGGGCGCTACGCAGTATAGCTTGCCACTCGTCTCAGGCTACTACATCGTCCAGCTAGGACACAACACTTACAAAGTTCTAATCGACTAATAACTATCCAAATCCATAACTTATGAAACGATCCTTACTCTCTCTGCTCCTCCTGATGGGGCTAGCTCTCACCTGTGGAGCTCAAGGGCAAAAGGTCTCCCTACGCTTTCTATCTGATGGGGATCCAGTAGCTCACAAGAAAGAAGTCACGGCCATCGTCAGTGGTCAGCGAACCATCATCACACCACAAGGTGATGGTAGCGAGTATCTTATACCCGTAGGAGCCAACGTAGAGCTACAGCTCACCGCTGCCGATGGCTATGTCGACTATCTATGGTTCGATGGGGACAAAGAGATTAGTCGCTCCTACAATCTGAAGAGCTACGAGATACAGAATCTCACTACGAGCAAGACCATACGTGTCGACTGCCGTAAGCTAATCCCTGTCAAGTTTATCTGTCCCGCAGAGGGATCTAAGGGCAAAGAGGTCAACATAGACGAGCAAGACGACTATGGTACCGTGATTGCCCCCGAAGCTGACGGAGACACCTATATGCTTCCCCTACAAGGCTCCGTATACTTTGACTCTGGGGTAGATGACAATCACTTTGTCTTGCGCTGGCTACTCAATGGTGGCGCTACTTTTCCTGGGAAGCCTGACATCTTCTTCAAGCAAAATGTGCCAGAAGGCTTTGAGCTAGAGGTGCAGTTCTACAAAGCGGGCGAGACTCGCACAGTTACCTATACACAGCCCAGTACAGCGATCATCAGATGTAAGAACAGAGGGCAGTACGACTCACCCGAGATCGAGAGTGGTAGCACGGTAGATCCAGGCGATGAGATACTCTTTGAGATAGCTCCTCCTGACAACCCCTCGGGCAAGGTCGAGCTACACCACTGGGAGGTCAATGGCGAGCCTTATATGCTCGGAGAGGAGTACTATACAGACAATTCGCTGTCGATCTATGCCTTTACAGATCTCGACGTCACAGCTGTGCCGATGGAGGAGTATGAGGCTCCAGAGATACACCTTAACCTTTCAGTTGAGCAAGTGGACTTTGGCTCTGTAGCTATTGGCGAAACCAAGTCTCAGAGTGTCACATTGACGACAGTAGGTGCTACGATGCCTGTCTTACTGGGACTACGAGATGCTGTCCCCTCGCTATCCTTTACTCCTGAGCGACTACCTAGCAGTGGTGGCGAGATTACCATTACATTTGCACCGACGAGACGTGAAGCGGTCAGCACGGAGCTACTCTTAAAGAGTGGCGAGACAATAGTCACTCTACCGATTATAGCGCAAGGCACCACAGCACTTGACACGCCCTCTAGTGAGACGCTCCCCTATCGTATACAGCAGTCGGAGATCGTGTGGCTAGAGGAGGTAGTTGCTACGATCTACACCGCTGACGGACGGCTACTCTCTACTGGTACCTACAGCGCTGGCAGCGTGTTCCGTCTGCCTGCGAGTGGCGTTTACTTTGTGGAGCTTCAGAATCATCGCTACAAGGTAATCGTTCGATAGGTATGAAGCACATTCTTACAGCTATAAGGTGGGGTTGCTTGCTCATCATTGCGACCTTAGCGCCTCTCACGGCGCAGAGCGTACTTTATCCCGAGAAGCCTTCAGGCGCTGGCACTCAGAGCAGTCCGCTAGAGGTGACCACGCCCGCCCATCTTGCATGGATTGCAGAGATGGTCAATGGCGGAGAGAGCCTCAGTGGCATATGGCTCGCACAGAAGTGCGACATAGACCTCTCTATTACTAGGGAACTCAACGATGGAGAGGGTTGGACGCCTATCGGTGGCTATGTTTTCCTCGGGGGGCGTGAGATCAAAGTGGGCTTCGAGGGGTATTACGATGGTGAGGGACACACGATCTCTAACCTCTATATGAACCGCCCGCAACATGACTATCAGGCGCTCTTTGGCTATGTCCACAAGGGGCGTGTGGCAAACTTAACGATCCACAAGGCCACCGTGACTGGATCGGAGAATGTGGCTGCAGTCTTTGCCTACACCTTTGAGGAGACCATCAGCAATTGTCATGTGACGGAGTCGGTAGTGGACTGCAAAGCCTTTTATGCTGGGGGTCTTATCGGCTTCCAGTCTGACGGAGTGACAGAGCACTCATCTGCGCAAGTCACTATCTACGGGCGAGACTATATAGGAGGACTCGTCGGCTGGAGTGAGCTAGGGCGCATTCGAGGCTGTCGTACGAGTGGCTCTCTGCTGAGCGTAGTCTTCAATGGTGTGCAGCCACGTCACTGCGGAGGTCTCGTAGGCTACTGCAATAAGTCGCAGATAGATCGCTCGCTCTGTAGCTCCGACCTCATAGAGGGTGGCGACTGGACTGGAGGACTGGTTGGTTCTGCCGAGCAGTCGAAGATTCGCGAATCGGTCAATCTCGCCAAGCGTATCACGGGACGCTCTTACGTGGGTGGTATCGCTGGTCGAACGAATGAGTCTGAGCTCTCGGACTGCTACTCGATCTCTTCGCTCCAAGGAGAGCAGTACGTGGGAGGTGTGTCGGGCTTTGCTACTTATAGCTCGACGCTCATAGAGCGCCTCTACTCCATCTGTGAGGTCTCAGCGATCGAGGGTTCCTCAGCCTTTGCTATCGGCTCTGTGCTAGGCGCTTATGGTACGGGTACCGTACGGGACGTCCTCTACGACCAGACAAAACAACCCGACCTGCCCGCTATCGGTGGTGCCAACCAAGAGGGTTGCAAGGTAACTGGCAAGAATCCTAACGAGATGAAGCAGCAGGAGAGCTACGCTGGGTGGGACTTCAGCGAGATCTGGACAATTGTACCAGCACAGCACGATGGACTGCCCCTCTTGCGGTGGCAGATGGATCCAGCGTGGAATGCGGTAGACAACCCCAGCGAATTGCTTGCAGCCTCTCCTGTACAGCTGATCACAGAGGGCGATGCTTGCTATCTGTCAGTGCCTGCGCCTCTGACACTAGAGGCGGTCTATGGCATAGACGGCACAGCGCTTACGATGATCTCTCGTGAAGTTAATAGCTGTCGGGTAGCACTCCCCGCACAGGCTCGTATCCTTATCATCGTGTACAGCGATGGCGCTCAGTATCACACGGCTAAGTGCCTGCTATAAGCCGAGTGATTCACCACGAGTGGCTATGGACTAGTTGTCCCTTTATCAAGCTTAACAGCAACGATGTAGGGCGACTCGTCTGAGCAAAACGACCCGCAGGCTAGGTACTTGGCGGACGTTGCATATCTCCAGTGAGGGAATTTGAAATTTCCTCGCTGGAGTTTTTCGTCTTCACCGAGGTCAAGAGCATACTCCACGGAGGAAGGCGATGGGCGAGTGACTAGAGCTATCGGAATAATCGAATATCTAACTTCTAACCTCTAATCCCTAACCTCTAATTTCGTATCTTTGTGGCGTAATGCTTTATAAGAGACTATAGTCGAAGGTATGAACTATGGATATGTCAAGGTAGCGGCCGCTGTGCCCTATGTCAGAGTGGCTGACTGCTACTACAATACGAGTCGCATCAAGGAGATGATCTTCCAAGCGGAGGAGCTAGGAGTAGAGATACTTACGACCCCCGAGCTCTCTATCACGGGGTATACCTGTGGGGATCTCTTTCATCAGTCGTTCCTCCTAGATCAGGCTCAGAAGGCGCTATGCCAGTTGGTCGAGGAGACGGCAGAGACTGATGTGATGGTCATCGTCGGTATGCCTGTCAAGGTGGAGGAAAAGCTCTTCAACGGGGCGGTCGCCTTCCAGCATGGTAAGATCCTAGGAGCGATCCCGAAGACTTATCTGCCGAACTACCGAGAGTTTCAGGAGAAGCGCTGGTTCTCGCCCAGTGATTCGCTACAATATAAGACGGTGCAGATGGGGCCCCACACGGTACCCATCGGGCGAAATATCATCTTTAAGTGTGGGCAGGTGGGCATTGGTATCGAGATCTGCGAGGATATGTGGACTCCCTTTACGCCTGGTACACGGCTCAGTCTCTATGGAGCGCATATCATCTTCAACCTCTCTGCGAGCAATGAGAATGCGGGCAAGCATGACTACCTCCGCTCGCTGATCAGTGGTGCTACGTCGCAGGCTATCTGTGGATACGTCTACGCCTCTAGTGGCTATGGCGAGAGTTCAACCGATCTAGTCTACACGGGTAAGGCGTTTATCGCTGAGGTGGGCAAGATTGTCAAGGAGATGCGTCGCTTTGAGTACAAGGAGCGAATGATCGTGAGCGACATCGATGTGTCTCGGGTACATGGCGAGCGCCTGATCAATAGTAGCTTCAAGAGTGCGGTCAATCACTTTACCGACGAGGAGGAGCTGGTGAGCATCCCCTTCACACTACGCTCGGAGGAGGAGTCACAGCCTATGGATCGTGTCATAGATCGCAACCCCTTTATGCCTGAGGGCGCGAACCCTGAGGAGCGTTGTCACGAGATGTTTCAGATACAGGTGTGCGGACTCATACAGCGCCTCAAGCATATGCGTGCAGAGCATGCGGTGATCGGCATCTCGGGCGGACTAGACTCGGCACTGGCTCTATTGGTGACGGCAGAGGCTTTTGACCTCTTGGGCTTGGATCGCAAGCAGATCATTGCAGTGACGATGCCTGGCTTTGGCACCTCTGAGCGCACTTATCGCAACGGCTACACGATGATGCAGGAGCTGGGTGTGACGATCCGTGAGATAGACATCAAGGAGGCAACGGAGCAACATCTCTCAGCCATCGACTATAAGGGCAACCGAGAGGATGCGACCTTTGAGAATGCCCAGGCACGTGAGCGGACGCAGATATTGATGGATCTTGCCAATATGTACCACGCGCCCGTCATTGGGACGGGAGACCTGTCTGAGATCGCCTTGGGGTGGTGCACCTTCAACGGGGATCATATGTCTATGTATGCGGTGAATAGTGGGATCACGAAGACGAGCGTACAGTTGATCGTCGGGTGGTATGCTACGCACAAGGCAGCTAATGCTACGCTCGCCACAGTCCTACAGGACATCGTCGCTACGCCGATTAGCCCCGAGCTACTCCCGATCAAGGACACGAAGGCTGGTAGCGAGCAACAGACGCAGAGCCTCGTGGGGCCATACGAACTACACGACTTCTTTATCTATCACTTCTTACTCGATGGCTTCGAGCCGAAAAAGATCTTTTACCTAGCGAAGGTTGCTTTCGAGGGAGCCTACACGCCCCAAGAGATCAAGCACTGGATGGGAGTCTTCTTCAAGCGATTCTTCTCTCAGCAGTTCAAGCGCAATGCGATGCCCGATGGGCCTAAGGTGCTGAGCGTCTCGCTCTCCTCTCGCGGGGAGTGGCGTATGCCGAGCGATGCGGTGAGTAGTATGTGGCTCCAAGAGGTGGAGAGCCTAGAGGTATAGAGACGAGAGCGATGATGAGTCAAGAGGAGCGTACGCAACTATTGGTGCCGATAGCGGACTTTGTCAAGGAGTTCGAGCAAGACTTCAAGCGATCACTACAGAGTGATGCGCCCGTACTATCGCACGCCTTGGAGCACCTGCAGCTCTCCTCAGGCAAGCATATTCGTCCGATCATCGTGGGGCTATGCGCTCAGCTATGCGCTGGGCAAACCAATGCACAGACACTCTCGGCAGCACTGGTCATAGAGCTACTACACACGGCGTCGCTAATTCACGACGATGTCATCGACTGGTCAGACACACGTCGCGGACAGCCTACACTCAATGCGCTCTACAGCAATCATCAGGCGGTCTTGATGGGAGACTACGTACTCTCGACCGCCTTTCTAGAGTTAGTCTCTCGGGAGCACAACCCTGAGATGCTACGTGTCGTTGCTCAGGCTGGACGCAATCTCTCTATCGGAGAGCTGATGCAGCTGTCTCTCTCGAAGGCACACACCTATCGTGAGGAGGACTACTATGCGGTGGTGGATCGCAAGACGGGAGCGCTCTTTGAGGCGAGCGCCAAGCTGGGAGCGCTGAGCGTAGATGCTACTGCTGAGCAGGTGGAGCGCTGTGGTCGTCTAGGGCAATTGATGGGGCGTGCCTTCCAGCTGCAGGATGATCTCTTTGACTATGACAAGCACCAAGATGTGGGCAAGCCTACGGGTCACGACCTTATCGAGGGGAAGGTCTCTCTCCCACTACTCTATGTCCTAAATCAGGCAGCCCCTAAGGAACGTGACGAGATTATCTCGTATCTACAACAACCTATTGAGGAGGACTCTATAGACTACCTCCTCCGCATAGCCCGCGAGCGTGGTGGCATCGACTACACAGAGAGGCAGATACAGCACATTCACCAAGAGGCGATCGACCTGCTCAGGAGCTTCGCAGCGAGTGACACTAGAGAGACGCTAGAGCGCTTCATCACATTACTAGGAGAGAGACAGAAGTAGCTGACGAAGAGTATGGGAGGGGATACGCTTAATTGGATTGACTATATGGTTATGGGCTGCACAGCGTGGGCCCTCTTCAAGGGCTTCAAGCAGGGTGTCATATCGGCACTGATTGGTGTGCTGGGCATCGCTGTCGGCTATGTGCTGGTGCGCTGGATAGGCGTACCTGTAGCACTATGGATCTCTCAAACCTTCGGACTACCCCACGGGGTGGCGGTGGTGGGCGCTTATGTAGCGACTTTCTCGCTCTCTTGCTGGGGTATCGCTTTCCTAGCACGTCCTACGGTGAGAGCCATTAAGCGTTCGTCGCTCTCAGTTGTCAATAAACTTATGGGCGCTCTCTTTGCGGGAGCCTTCGTCATCTTATTCTTTAGCCTTATATTTAATCTAACCGACTTCATACTGCCTCGAGGGGTGCTGGAACAGCTACCCGACATCACAAGAAAAGAGGGCGAGCCAGCTGAGCCTCGACGAGATCAGCGTGACAAGTCTAGACTATACGACCCAGTCCGTGGCTTGATCTCTTGGGCTGCACTGGGTGACCTGACCTCTTGGCAGGATAAACAATTAAAGCAACAATCAAGTGAATAACGAATATAATCCTAAGCAAACGATCCCCACGCCTACTGACACAGAGGCGCGTGCGGTGACTCCGACAGGGGAAGACATCCTCGAAGACATCACCCAGGGGGACTATAAGTATGGCTTCGTGACCGACGTCCATACGGAGACCATCCCCAAGGGTATCAACGAAGAGGTGGTACGTCTCATCTCAGCAAAGAAAGAGGAACCCGAGTGGCTCCTAGAGTTTCGTCTCAAGGCTTACCATCACTGGCTCACACTCGAGCGTCCCGACTGGGCGCATCTCTCGATTCCTGAGATAGACTATCAAGACATTATATACTATGCGGCTCCTCGTCACAAGACTCCCGGAGACGGCACCATAGACCCAGAGATCGAGAAGACCTTTGACAAGCTCGGCATACCACTTCACGAGCGAGCTATGCTCTCGGGCAATATGGCGGTCGATGCGGTCATGGATAGCGTCTCGGTGAAGACCACCTTCCGCACCAAGCTCAAGGAGCTAGGCATCATCTTCTGCTCTTTCAACGAAGCGGTGCGTGAGCACCCAGACCTAGTACGTAAGTACCTGGGCAAGGTTGTCTCCTCGCACGACAACTACTTCGCAGCGCTGAACTCGGCGGTCTTTAGCGACGGCTCTTTTGTCTATATCCCCAAGGGTGTGCGCTGTCCGATGGAGCTGTCGACCTACTTCCGCATCAACGCAGCCAATACGGGTCAGTTCGAGCGTACGCTCATCGTAGCAGACGAAGGCGCTTACGTGAGTTATCTAGAGGGTTGCACGGCTCCGATGCGTGACGAGAACCAGCTTCACGCAGCCATCGTCGAGATCATCGCTGAGACCGATGCTGAGGTCAAGTACTCGACAGTTCAGAATTGGTACCCAGGCGACAAGGACGGGCGAGGCGGTATCTACAACTTCGTTACCAAGCGTGGGTTGTGCCGTGGCGACCGTAGTAAGATCTCTTGGACACAGGTCGAGACGGGCTCGGCTATCACCTGGAAGTATCCCAGCTGCATCTTGCGGGGCGACGACTCGGTGGGAGAGTTTTACTCTGTCGCTGTGACCAACAACTACCAGCAGGCGGATACTGGCACGAAGATGATCCATCTCGGACGCAACACCCGTAGCACTATCGTCTCCAAGGGTATCTCCGCCGGTAGTAGTCAAAATAGCTACCGAGGACTGGTCTCCATTGCAGCCACAGCCGAGAATGCACGCAACCACTCACAGTGCGACAGCCTTCTCCTGAGCGACCACTGCGGGGCGCACACCTATCCTTACGCAGACATACGCAATGACTCTGCCGTCGTGGAGCATGAGGCAACCACCTCTAAGATCAATGAGGATCAGCTCTTCTACTGCAACCAGCGTGGCATCACCACCGAGGAGGCGGTCGGTTTGATTGTCAACGGCTACGCCCGTGAGGTGATGAGCAAGCTCCCGATGGAGTTTGCCGTTGAGGCGCAGAAACTCCTCTCCGTAACCCTCGAGGGAAGTGTCGGCTAGCACGACCCCGCTACACATTATATAGATACAGATTACACACTACTATGAGCAACGTAATACTCGACATAAAGAATCTCCACGCCAACATAGGCGACAAAGAAATACTTAAAGGGATCAACCTCACTATCCGTGAGGGGGAGACACACGCTATCATGGGTCCCAACGGAAGTGGCAAGAGTACCCTCTCGTCTGTCCTCGTCGGGCATCCCACCTTTACCGTAACCTCAGGCGAAGTGACTTATCTCAGTCAGGATCTACTGGCTATGGATGCAGTAGAGCGAGCACATGCTGGGCTTTTCCTCAGCTTTCAGTATCCCGTAGAGATACCGGGCGTGAGTATGGTCAACTTTATGCGCTCAGCGCTCAACGAGCGTCGCAAGACTCAGGGCGAGAAGCCAATGCCCGCTGGCGAATTCCTCAAGATGCTAAAGGAGAAGCGCGAAGTAGTCGGTCTCGATGATCGTCTTCTCAAGCGTTCAGTCAACGAGGGCTTCTCTGGTGGCGAGAAGAAGCGCAACGAGATCTTTCAGATGGCAGTCCTCGAGCCACGGCTCTCGATACTCGATGAGACCGACAGCGGACTAGACATTGACGCTCTGCGAGCTGTCGCTCACGGGGTCAACACGCTCCAGCGTCCCGACAGCGCTTGCGTCGTCATCACCCACTATCAGCGACTGCTGGACTACATCAAGCCGCAGTTTGTCCATATCCTGTACAAGGGTCGGATCGTCACATCTGGCGGACCCGAGCTAGCCCTCAGACTAGAGGACGAGGGGTACGACTGGATCAAAGAAGAGGTAGCTAAAGAGGAGGAGTAGCAATGAGTCCACGTAAGCAACCACCCACCGCACACCTGCAGTATCTAGACCTTTACCAGTCTCAGCAGGCATACATTGAGCAGCACAGCGTACCTGTGCTACAAGCGCAGCGTGCCACCGCTCAGGCAGCTCTGAGTGAGTACGCCCTACCACAGCTCGGTATGGAGGATTGGCAGCGCACGGATGTCGAGGCACTCTACGCTCCCGACTACGGTATCAACCTTCAGGAGCTAGACCTAGCTCCCGCAGGGCATAAGCAGCTCCCGCAGTATAGCTGTGACCTATCGGTCAATGAGCTCACTATCAAGGCGAGTGCACTCAACAGCAACTACCTCTACACCCACTACGCAAACCAGAAACGCAAGCTCCCTGAAGGGGTCTTCGTCGGCTCCATCAAGGAGTTTGTCAAGGAGTACCCCGACCTAGCGGAGCGTTACTACGGGCAGATAGCCGAGGTAGACACCGACGGCACCATCGCGCTCAATACGCTCTTCGTGCAGGACGCCTTTGTCCTCTACGTACCCGATGGCATGCAGCTCGAGCAGCCCGTGCAACTCGTCCAGCTACTCCACGCTCAGGAGCCACTCCTCTGCATTCGTCGCTGGCTCATTATCATCGGTGATCGTGCCAAAGCTTCTGTTCTCGTCTGTGATCATACGATAGATCGTACCAACTTCCTCGTCAACCAAGTGGCCGAGATCTACGTCGGTGACGGTGCCCAGCTCAAGCTCTTCGATATGGAGGAGAATAGCCACCAGACGCACCGCACCTGCGCCTACTTCTTACGCCAGGGGGCAGAGAGCCAAGTGACCCTCGCTGCCTATACGCTCAACAATGGAGTCACGCGCAATAGCTTCCGGACACGCTTCCTCGGTGAGCATGCAGAGCAAACACTAGGCGGAGTCGCTGTGACCAATGGTACACAGCATGTCGATACCTTCACACGTGTCGAGCATATCAAGCCCAAGTGTCATAGCACGCAGCTCTTTAAGAATCTCCTCGAGGAGCAATCCACGGGAGCCTTCTCGGGGCGCATCTTCGTAGCGCAGTCGGCGCAGCAGACCGAAGCTTACCAGAGCAACCGCAATATGCTCCTCTCGCCCGAAGCTCGTATGCACAGCAAGCCTCAGCTAGAGATCTATGCCGATGACGTTCAGTGTTCGCACGGTATGGCTACGGGTCACCTCGACGAGCAGGCACTCTTCTATATGATGCAGCGAGGCATCCCCGAGCACGAGGCACGGGTCATGCTGAGCGTTGCTTTCGTCAGAGATGTCATAGACTTAATGCCTCTAGAGGAACTACAGGACCGCATCGAGAGCATCGTACGCAATCGTCTCCTAGGCAAAGAGCCGACGCACTGTAGCCAGTGTGGCAAGCTGATCTTCTAACACACGCTATACTATCGTAATGAGATCTCGCTGGAGACTACACCTCGTGATGCTCTGCGTCACCATTATCTTTGGAATCAATGGGCCCTTCACCAAGGCACTCCTTGGTGGGGGGCTCACTCCATATACACACATGTTCTGTCGCTTCCTAGGTGCCACGATACTTTTTTGGATCGCTTCGCTGTGGGTGCCTAGAGAGCGCATCGACCGCAAGGATTGGGGCAAAATGACTTTAGCCTCCCTGACTGGCATCTTCTTCAACCAAGGTCTCTTTGCCATTGGTATGTCGATGACCTCACCTGTCAATCAGTCGCTCGTTGCCACCCTAGGGCCCATCGTCACCATGCTCCTCGCAGCTGTTGTGCTCAAGGAGCCCATCACACGGCTCAAGGGAATCGGTGTACTCATCGGCGCCTCAGGTGCCCTGCTCCTCGTGTCCACCAACGGCTCCTCTACCGCTGGCTCTACGCTAGGCGACTTGATCTGCGCCACAGCAACCGTCTCCTACGCCATCTACCTAACTTCCTTCAAGACACTCATACAGAAGTACCATCCCGTCACCTTGATGAAGTGGCTCTTTGTTATCTCCCTCTACGGCTCTGCTCCGCTGGGTCTGCGTGATGCGATGCGTACCGAGTGGAGCAGCTTCGACGCCACCTTCTACGGGCAGCTAGCCTTCGTCGTCGTGGGCGCCACCTTCGTCGCCTACCTCTTACTTCTGATAGCACAGAGAGGTTTGCGCCCTACCGTCGTCAGCATCTACAACTACGGCATCCCCGTCATCGCCTCGATGCTGGCCGTCATGATGGGTCAAGATCAACTCACACTCACCAAAGTCGCCTCCGCTATCCTCATCCTGCTCGGCGTCTTTATGGTAACCCGTAGTAAAAGCCGCCAGCAGCTCCTCCGCGAACAGCTCAGCAACGAGTAGCCCCCTTCGCAACTCCCGCCAGAAGAGAGACAAATATAAAATGACCGCCACGTAGGAATCTACAGACACTTGCATCGCATCAAGAAAGAATATAACTTTGTCAGACAAACGGCTTTGCATCAAATCACTTTCACACTATAGTCTATGACACAAAAGAATCTCATCACCCTCATCACCCTACTCATCTGTTGCATAGGACTAGGGGCTTGTAAGGAAAAGGAAAAGGATAATGAACCACCTGTCGAGGTACAGCTCAGAATACCCGAATCTGTCGAGCTACAAGTCGGTGACACCCATCAGCTCGATGTCAAGGTCTCGCCTAAGGAGACCAAGGTCACCTTTGAGTCTACCAATGCTCAGGTAGTTACTGTATCTGAGGTGGGTCTCCTGACGGCTCTTGCTGAGGGGCAAGCAGAGGTCAAAGCGACCGCTGGCAACGTAACAAAAGTCTGTAAAGTATCTGTACAGAAGCAGATTAACATAGATAAGTCTCGCTATCTAGGACTGGATGCCTCTGCCGACGATCAGAAATACTACGCCCCTATATACATTCCTAAGGAGGAGGACTTCACCGCCAACAACCTCCTGCACTTCAAGGTCGCTGTAAGTCCCTACGGCTGGATCTATCAGCCACAAGGGGCTAAAGCTGATAAAATGCTATACTACTTTGCATCGCCAAGAAAGCTCGACGACAACGGCAAAGAGATGCCCGAGGAGGCACAGTTTTGTATGGATGCACTCATTTATAATTACGCTGTACCAGGCACTCCTCTACACATCAAGCTGATACCCAACAAGCACTATCCTAAGGACTATATGGCAGATCCTGACTCATTTACAGATCCTAAGGATCTAGATGTACAGGAGGAGCTACTGGAGATTGTGAAGCACTATGGCTTCACAGAGGATGCACACTTTACAAAGCTCTCTGGAGATAGTGCCTATGAGGCTTACAATACGAAGTTTGACCCGAAGCAACCTCTCAGAGGCGTTATGTTTACCGAAAAGGAAGGCGACGCCTACGAATTAACCTTCCAAATCAGCTACGTTCGGAGATAGCAACTAGAGGGACTAACCCTCTCCCCGACACAACAAGAGACTCCCCCGAGCCGGACAGATGTCCGACCGAGGGGAGTCTCTCGCTTTCTGCCTCTACCGCAGGGGGGCTTACGCTAGCTGGGCT
Source organism: uncultured Porphyromonas sp. (assembly GCA_900546675.1). Classification (GTDB taxonomy): domain Bacteria; phylum Bacteroidota; class Bacteroidia; order Bacteroidales; family Porphyromonadaceae; genus Porphyromonas. The sequence continues at coordinate 22,114 of URDQ01000018.1, forward strand.
AGATCTCTATGTACGAGACGATGTCAGGCTTCTTCCTCAGCATCGTCGTCGCTTTATTCATCAGTGAGATGCGCTTGTGGTCTTGTGCGCCCCACAGCGTGGTGTGCGTGGCAAACTCCGTGAGCACGTTGTAAGCATCCCTATCATCTGCCGCATCTCTTGCTCCCCCAGTCGATGACTCATACCATCGGAGTGCCACTCACGGACTGTCTGCCCATAGAGCAGGCGAGTCGCTCGAAGTAGTGTCCTGCAGAGACGGAGGCTGGGTCCCAGCTCAGGTAAAAGCCATCCATCAGAAAGTCCTCATCAGGGAGAAAGAGCTCGGGCCGCGCCTCACGGCTCTGGGAGGTGATGGTGACCCGAATGCTGTCTGAGGAGTTGTAGTGGATCCCGACGATCTCATAGCCAGTCTCATGCGCCACCATCTCGGCAAACTCAAAGAACAGCGTCGGAGCGATATACTCCTCCACGATTGGGATGATCTCCGTGAGCTGACGGCTCTCGGGCGAAGCCACTAGGAGTACTCGCTGAGGTCGATGAATGCTCATAGCTACGCTCTGATAGTTACGATAATTGCTAAGCCCAGTCTCGCCTGAAGCGTTGCGCACGAGTGCCTTTTGCTTAGGCTTGATACCGATGAGAGCATCGTAGCTATCTGCAAAGTGCTTACTAGCTAGCACCTCAACCCCATCGACTGTGTATAGCTGATCCGACTCGTGCTGGATCTCCGCTAGGTCCACCTCCTTCTGTGGTGCTAGCTGCGTGATAAAGTCTTCCTTGACCTATAAGTAGTCTGTATAGTTCATAGTTCCTCTTGGTTAAATAGTTTGTCAAACTGATCTGCGAAGTCTCGTATCTGTCCCGAGACCTTGCTCTGTACATGCTTGATGTGCTGGTCTTTCTGAAATCGGGCTTCGTCAAAAAAGACATCCCCCGTACTGCTCAGATTGTAGTAGAGCTGTACCCCTACACCTCACTATAAAATAAGCCCCAAGCACCTTGAGAGTACTTGGGGCTAAAAGCGTAACGGCAACAGATCAAATGAGGATAACCTCACTCTTGCCCACTAACCGACTCAGCGACCACCTAGGATCGCTCTCAGATCTCAAACAGCCGAGGAGCATTGAGCGTGCGACTGCTTTCGTTCATCATAGCAGCGTTCGAATAGGTCGTCTCACCTCTTTTCAGCACGCCATACTGCTGATGGATATGCCCGAAGAGGTGCAGGCGGGGCTTGATCACATGCACTCGTCGCAGGAGTGTGGCAGAGCCGTAGTTGGTCTGATCGGCATAGTCCAAAATGCCATAAGGCGGACGATGCGTAACCAAGACATCTGTGTCTAGCGGTATATCCGCCTCGTATTGCTCCTGGCGGCCATCGGCACAGTCTGGCACAAACAGCGGGACCCCGTAAAACTTCACCCCCTCGATCTCTACCCCAGAGTTGTAGAGCAGGTGTACCGTGTCACTGAGTCCGCTCACAGTAGCCCTATACATACAGAAGTCGTGATTGCCGCAGGTGAAGAGCTTGTACCGGTAGTCCAAGTCGCACAGCCAGTTGATAAAGTCCTCTGCCTCATCTGCACTACCATGCATAGTAAAGTCTCCAAAGTGCACCACGACGTCTGCCGCAGGCAAATCCCGCAGTCGCCTGTGATAGCCATGCGTATCAGATAGATGTAGTATCCTCATTGTCATTACTAGTACGTGAGAGTTACTTCAAGAGACCCTTTTACCTTGTCTGAACTATGTGAAGCTAGGCGATAAGTTAGTCTCAGGGTCATTAAGAGTCGGTAAGGGGACTGCTATTCGATAAAATCCGAGCAAGTGCCTGTCTTCATCCTCCGTCAAGAGCTCTTCCAGGCTCTTATCTTTGAAAGGATTCTGCGCTTCCCCTTCCTTAGGATAGATAACAATACAAGGGATTACCTCATTGGCTGGAAGCCGAAAAAGCTTTCGATCTCGAGCATATCCAGCTAATTGCCTTGCAATAGCTATGTCAATACCTCCCTGCTGAAAGCGTGGTATATACTTGGTATCCATAACGAGTTTGGGATCATAACAGATAAAGTCCGGATAGCCCGTATATCCCTTGGCTTGATACTTGATCTTCTCCCCATAGGCCTCTCGTAATAGTCCTAACACGTAATGCTCATACAGCAACGACATATCTAGCCAAAAGACAGGGCAAGGGCTCTCCGCAGCAGGACGGATGCTCGTGATGCTATAATCACACCATCTCAAGATCATCTGAGCAATCTGTACAGCCTCTTCATACCCTCGGAAAAGTTTATGACGCTTCATGCTTTTGATCTCCCACACCTCTATCTGGTCACTGACATCACAAAAGGCTGAGACACATTGATTGATCGCATGATGTAGAGCGTGCAGACTTTTGTTTTCTTGTGCGATCTGAGCTATGATCTGACGAGAGAAGAGCAGAGCTTTCTTGATCAAGCGATTCTCTGGCGTATCTGCAGAGTACTCTTGGTATTTGCAATACACCCTCTCACAACGCTTACGCATCACGTTGTAGTACTCGTTTGGGGAGATAGAGATGCGTCCCCTCACCTTCTTCAGATTGCTCTCTCGTGTCACATAGCTCTTTTTTAGTCCACGCTTGATGATCTCCCGCACCAGAGATATGAAGTGAACTATAATCAACGGACTCAGCACAGAGTTGAGTTCGGGAGCTTCAATCCGGGGCTGTTCTAGATCGACACCATAAATCTTAGATAGCTCCTTCGACTCTATGCCACTGTTGAGGCATGTAGCAAGCATCTTGAGGTAGTCTATCTTGTCACACCCACCCTTGGGTGTAATAACTAGAGGAGTCGAGTCGATCCATTGAGCTCCTATCACATAAGAGGCATAATAGCCCTCCTCAGAACACTCTTCATCGGAAGAGTTTACTGGGAAAGCACCACCCCACTGCCAGCGAAAGAACCACCTATCTAAGCCTTCCGACTGCGCAGGTAGTCGCATACCCTCTTGCCAAACAGGCAGAGAGATCTCTAGGGGGATTAGCTCATGCTCCTGTACTTGTATTAGCTTTGGCATTACTCTACTAAGTCCTCACTACCCTCTGACAGCTTAGGCAGATAGCACTTCGCATCCATCCAGCTATTGAAGTAGTGCTCATCGTCTTTCTTCCCTCTCAAGATACCATCCTTGATGTATTCTTTGATCAGAGGCACCACTTCATAGCGCATCTTGAGCCGGAGCGACTCGATATCATCTGCCATAAAGTAGCTGTGTCCTATCATCAAGTCTTCAAGCTCAAAGTCGCCACTCTTGTGTTGATAAATAAATGAGTTCTGATCGTCTCTAGACTTGCCATTTATCTCCTCAAAGAGAGCTATAGCGAGGTCACGCACAGACTCATCAACGTGAGTCTTAATAACCTCGGCACTAGCCTCCAATGTGACAAAAGCGAAACGACGACGTACGGCGTAATCAATACTACCCGTAGAGCGGTCCGTCGTATTCATCGTGCCAATGATGTAGAGATTGGCAGGAACAGCGAAGGATTCCTTAGAGTATGGTAGCGTCAAGCGGATGTGATGGTCACCGCCTCCGCTACGCTTATCTGCCTCTAGCAAGGTAATCAGCTCTCCAAATATCTTAGACACATTACCTCGATTGATCTCATCGATAATAAGGACGTATGGCTTACTAGATATTTGATTCTCTAGTTGATACTCTCTCTTTACAGCATTGATAAAAGCGGCCGCATAGCTTGGCCAGTTGTTTTCTTTACCGTCACCGATCGCTTGGAGCTTGACCTTTTCGATGTTGAGCGGAGAGGGCGAATAGTCTTCTTTTTCACTCTGTGAGAATGCACTGCGGGAACTAATTGTTTTATTACCCTCTTTCCACCAAACGTTCAGTTGTGACTTGCCCGTGAGCGTTGGGATCGTTTTTCGATTCTCATATCCCTTGATTGACTCCAGATAATCATCTATACAAGAGATGATATCAGCTCCTTCTTTCATTTGAGCCCTTTGGCAGAGGCTCTTGAAGAGCCCATCCTCCACTTCGTACGTGATACCACCCCCATCTTCACTGACCACTGGTTTAAGCCCCTCGACAAAATCTTCATAATCCATAGACTGGTGAAAGGTGCAAAAAGCGATCTGCCCCTCGTCTTGTAGTCTCTCATACTCAGCCATCACCTTGCTATGGTCTGAGAAGTCGGCAAAGTCTTTATTGCACAAACGCACAGCGATGGAGGCTGTCGTATAGGTCTTGCCAGTCCCTGGCGCTCCCTGCAAAATGATGTTTTTCTTTAGCTCAAGGAGCCGCGCAAAGTTGTCTATCTCTTCTTTCATCTCCAGTTTTGATATGATTTTGTCAATATACTTCCACCGATTAGTCCTGGAACCACAACTGCTTAATGTGCCCTGGCTAAACAGTTGCTTATTTGTTGGCTGATCTTCGTCAGATATGTAACCAAGTACAGCTACATTCCGATAGTTGATATGCAAGAACCTTTTCTCAAGCTCATCATCTGTATAGGTTTCACTCGTTATCTTACACAGAGCTATCATTTGACCTCCTCTTCTAACCATTAGAATGGTTCCAATGGGTAGACTTTTAAAGTTGTCACATTGCCTATTTTCCCACTCTCCTGTCCCAATGACAGGCTGTGGAAGAGATAACATCTCTGTGGGGTCAATTTCAGTTCCATCTTTACCTTCTGGCAGATGCATTTGGATATGCCAGTACTTGTCTGAGTAGTCGTTCATATCTTATTCTAGTTTAGATTAGTTGTCAAAGTTACTGTCGTGTAGCTCGCGTAGGTAGAGGCGGGCGCACATCTCGGCGTCGTCGCCTGCGCGGTGGTGCCTCCCCTCGGGGATGGATAGTTGCTCGCAGAGGTAGGCGAGCGTGTTGCAGCCGTAGTCGTAGATCTGACGCGCACGGCGTAGCGAGCAGTCCCACTGTAGCTCGGGAAGTGTGAGCTCGTAGAGCTGTGCCGCCTGCTCCAGGCAACTTCGATCAAACGGAACATTGTGCGCTACCATCAAAGCACCCTCGCCTATGTATTGCGTGGCTATCTCTTGCCACACCTCGGCAAACGATGGCGCCAGCTCCGTATCCTCTGGACGGATGCCATGGCACTGCATATTCCAGTAGCTGTATCGGTTGCCCTCAGGCTGCACCAGCCAGGAGCGTGTCTCAGCAATCTCGCTATGGTGTACCACACAGATCCCCACCTCACAGATGGAGGTGCGCTGTCCCGTGGCGGTCTCAAAGTCTATCGCTATAAAGTCTAATCTGTTCATCACGCTTCTGTTGTTGGCTCGTAGTATGCCATAAGGTTCTTGGCAAAGTTATACATTTCCTCTCGTACGGACTGAGGCTCTAGCACCTCAATCTGATCGCCCATTGCAAGTAGAGCTTGGTAGAGATCATAGGTAGGACAGACCTCCAGCTCAAAGCAAGCCACTCCCTCCACCTCTGAGGGTAGCTCTCTCTGCGACTCATGTATCGGTAGCGTGCGGAGATAGTCCGCTCCATGATCATAGGCATTGAGCAGCAAACGCACAGGCTCCTCCTCGGAGTGAATCACCCCACAACAACCTCGGTAGTAAGCTTCTATGTCAAAAGACTCATCCATCTCAAAGCTCTCCTCTAGCGGTTCGCAAGCCAAGATGCGATCCAGAGCATAGACTAGATAGACATCCTTGGGGCGCGAGCCCCCGTCCTCAGCATTGAGCTCTACATTGCGAGCTGAGTAGTAAGGGCTACGAGCCAGGAGGTACCATCTGCGGTTCGCCACCTTGAGGTAGTAAGGCTCCGCCTCGAAGCTGTAAGCCTCGGGTCTGCCAAACGCTTGGTAAGTCATCTGGATAACCTTGCCGTGACGCATCGCCTCGGCAATCACGTTGAGCCACTTACGCCCAGAGGGGACATGCTCGAAGAGAATTCGCCCCTGGAGCTTGCTGTCGGCTTGTATCTGATTCATCGCCGTGTAGGAGTCTATGAGCCAACTGCGCAGGTTATCCTGCTCCAGCTCCTCAGGATTGTCAATGTAGTAGCGGTAACCATCCTGGGGGTCACATAAGATATCCACCTGAAAGATATCGAGGATCGCCGCCCGATGATTGTGAAAGGTGCGCTTCGGCAGAGGCTCCTCGTAGCTCAGCCCGCTATCCACCCAGTGGCGACTAATCTCCTCAAAGGTCAGTCGTCCGTACTGGCGAAATTGCTCGATCAGCCAGACATATCGTCCGAATTTGTTTGCCATACAACTACTAGTCTATTTGTCTAGGGGCAAAGATACAACATTGCCTCTGCCAAACCGTGGCACAAGTCATAGCTTTTCAGTCTAAAACTGCAATGGCTTTCACATAGAACCCTTTGGCGCACATTCCAGTGTCAAGTGCAACACACTTACAAATGTAGGAAAAAAACTTCAT
>URDQ01000019.1 GCA_900546675.1 uncultured Porphyromonas sp.
TATCAGAAGCTCGATGAAACCAATTCAGTTGCATTTGATAGTTGAATCTACACTCCTCATACAGCATAGCCCATCTGTTCGATTTTTTGTACCTTTGCACCAGATGAGTGGGAGGAGCCTTCGCTTGAGGCGATCCTCCGCTAGACTCAGATACGATCTCTCCCCAGCTGAGCGATATAGCGATACGCTAGTCTGGGAGATGCAACATACACTCTTGGGGCTGATTGGCTTTGACAGCGTGTTGTAGTGATCCGTAAGCATGTGGTGCCTGCTGTGACGCACCTTAAAACCTTACTGCGAACCTTTCTAAATGGCGAAAACAACTTTGCTCTCGCTGCGTAGTCGAAGTATAGTACACTGACGCTTCATCCCAGGCACAGGTGCCGGGACGAGACATCACCCAGGGGGCCGTTGCTCCGAGGCGCTCTGATACGGTGGTGCATGGATATCGGGGATCGGATGGTGTAGCCTCGTACATCGTCTTAAACTTTAGAGGATAAGGCTTTAGCTCGGTCGCTGTGCTCGTGAGTTGAGGCCCGACAATCAAAGTACAGCTAAACATGTAGAAAGCGTTTTGCCACCATGTTTGGACCGGGGTTCAATTCCCCGCAGCTCCACAACCCCACTGACAGTACGTCCCCTCGCTTAGGTCTCACGATCTGAGCGAGGGGAGTTCTTTTTTACGTGGAACAATGCTCCATTGGCGTAAAAATCGTTACCTTTGCATCAAGCTTTCCTGTGAGGAGATCACCACGCATGGTACGATGCTCACGCTACAGACTTCCTGATTACTACCTCATGGCTACATCTAAAGATAAATCAACTAAGAAACGCTCGACGAAGAGTCGCAAGCGTACGAACGCTCCTAGCAGAAAGGACACAACCTCCTCTCGCTCGGTGGGGAGTCGTATGCGCTCGTGGACGCAAGACCTAAAGAACAATGTCGTCAACAAGCGATATGGCGAGCTGATCTCGTTTATCTTGGGACTGATCCTCCTAGCCTTCATCATATACATCCTCGTGGCTTGTGGCTCCTACCTTGTGGTCGGGGCTCGTGACCAAAGCATCGTCACGGAGCTAACGCCTTGGGAGGCATTGACACAGACGCTCCCTGAGGGGATCGACAGCTCCGTCGTGGAGATACAAAATATAACCCGTGTACATGGTGCTTATCTAGCACATTGGCTGATGGATGGCTTCCTCGGCTTCGGGAGCTGGTTCTTGCTCTTCTTTGGTATCATCTGTGCGCTACGTATGATGCGCATCACCAAGCGTGGGAGTCTCATCAAACTATGCGTCTATGCGATCCTGCTAAGCCTATGGACGGCTCTAGCCATATCGGCTCTGCAAAACATACTGGGGCTGCCCACATTCTTCCGCTGGGGAGGTGCTTATGGTGCGCTTTGGCTGGGCAAGATGCTACCAGCCATCGGGTGGCTAGGCGTCTCGCTGACGCTGCTAGTCACGATCATCATCCTCATCGTAGTGATACGCTACGAGTACCTCCAGTGGATGCGCCGTGCTATCGGGCTAGGCTGGGTCAAGCGTCCTAGTCGTCGCCGCACGACCGAGGCTGAGCGTGATGACACAACTCTAGAACCAGTGGAAGATGCAGGCGATGAGCCTAATGATGAAACGGAATATGATGCTCTCGAAGACGAAGAGGAAGACGAAAAGCTAGAGACTCCTCTCTCTGAGCCTAGCGTAGCAACCTCACAGACGGAGCCTCTCAGATCATCTCGTGTTGCAACGAGTCGCTCATCACAAGAGAGCCGTGCGACTAGTTCTACACCAGCCGAGGAGAACTTGGAGGGAGGTGTCACGGTGACCGTAGCGCAGGGAGATGCCGACTCGCAAGCAGCCGCTGTCATACCACAGAGTGACTCCCGTCGTGGAGGATACCAGATGCCTTCGCCAGACCTACTGGCCGATGTCGACCAGTCTTCGCAAACGATAGACAGAGCTGAGATCAAGGAGATCGAGCAGCTCATCATCGAGAAGCTGAGCGACCTAGGCATCGGTCTAGAGCCTGTCGAGGTGACCATCGGACCGACCGTAACGCTCTACGAGTTCAAGCTAGACCCTAAGGTCAAAGTCAATCGTATCCGTAGCCTTGAGGACGACATAGCGATGAAGGTGGAGAGCATCGGTGGCATCCGTATCATTGCTCCGATGCCTGGACGTGGCACCATAGGTATCGAGGTGCCCAACCGCAACCCTCGGACCGTTGGTATGAAGGCGCTGATCACTTCTCAGAAGTTTATCACGACAGATCAGAAGCTTCCGATAGCCATCGGGCGTACCATCACGAACGATGTCTACCTCTTTGACCTTTCCAAGATGCCACACCTCCTGATCGCAGGTGCTACGGGTCAGGGTAAGAGTGTCGGCCTGAATGCGCTCATCACTTCACTCCTATATAATAAGCGTCCCGAGGAGCTTAAGCTGATTCTCATCGACCCGAAAATGCTGGAGTTTAGCATCTACGAGAGCATCGGTCGTCACTTCCTGACGAAGCTCGAGGACGAGGAGAAGTATATCATCACCGATACGAATAAGGCACTCCCTGTCCTAGAGTCGCTCTGCGTGGATATGGACGGACGCTACGAATTGCTCGCACGTGCTAAGGTGCGCAACATCGCCGAGTACAACAAGCTCTTCCGTCAGGGACATCTACGTGAGGAGGATGGCTTCGTCTTCCTTCCCTACTTGGTACTCATCGTCGATGAGTTTGCCGACCTCATCATGACCACAGGACGAGCCATCGAGAAGCCTATCGCACGCCTAGCACAGAAGGCGCGCGCAGCGGGTATTCATATCGTCCTAGCGACACAACGTCCTAGTACAGACGTGATCACAGGTTTGATCAAAGCAAACTTCCCAGCACGTATCGCCTTCAAGGTCTCCTCGCAAGTGGACTCGCGCACCATCCTCGACACCAAGAGCGCCAAGGATCTCATCGGACGTGGCGACATGCTCATCAACGACGGCAAGGAGATGCGACGTATCCAGTGTGCCTTCATTGACACGCCTGAGACGGAGCGCATCGTGGACCACATCTCTCGTCAGCCCTATCCGACAGTGCCCTATCTGCTGCCTGAGCCTCCCGCCACGGAGGGTGCGGCTGGGGCTACTGGAGCTGGAGGTGGTGGCGCGACCGAGCGCGACCCGCTCTTTGAGGAGGTGGCTCGCCACGTTGTGCAGATGCAACAAGGATCGACGAGCAATATTCAGCGGCGCTTTAACATCGGGTACAACCGAGCTGGACGCATTATGGATCAGCTCTACGAGTGCGGCATCGTCTCGGCACAAGATGGTAGCAAGCCTCGCCAAGTGCTGATCGCTGATGAGACAACGCTCGATCAACTTCTAGACACTTTCTAAAACGAGAACCATTATGAGACCAACCCTCTCCTTATCATACCAGCGACACACTGCGCACTTTGCGACACGTCTCTTAGGGTCGCTCTGCGCTCTGTTCCTGTGTGGCGCTTTTGCCATAGCACCTCTGCAAGGACAGCGCAAAGCGGTCTTTGACCTCAACAAAGCACTCCAACAGTTCGAGCAACAGGTCAAAAAAGGTGTTGCTATCACCTTTACGCTGACTGCACAAGGCACGCAGCCACAAGAGGGCTACACATGGCTCTACGGACGGCGCTTTATGCTCAGTATGCCTGATATGGAGGTTGCCTTCGACGGCTCGACACTGCGTATCATCAACCAAAGTGAGCGCACCTACACCTTGATGACTCCCTCCGAGCAAGACCTCACAGCGATGAATCCGCTCGCTTACATACAGAAAACTTCGCAACGCTTCCGCATCACCGAGCGCAAGAGTCCTCGTGGCACGGTCGTCTACCGCTTTGTCCCCACGCAGGGTACCAACGTACTCGCAGGGGTCAAGTACTATGAGGTGACCTTCGACCAGCAGAGTCAGGCTCCTAAGCGAGTCGATCTCTACTTTGATTTAGGCGAGCAAGTCTCTTACACCATTCACAAGATACAGCCGAAGGAGCATATTACGTCACAATCCTTTACCTTTGCACCGCAAGAATACAAATCGCTCGAGGTCGTAGACCTACGCTAGGCCTCTGGCGCTCCACATTATAAACTATGTACATACAGGTACTCAAATCTAAGATCCATCGTGTCCGGGTCACACAGGCTAACCTCAACTACGTGGGTAGCATCACCATCGACCGCACCCTTATGGATGCCGTGGGCATACTACCAGGAGAGCGGGTGCAGGTGGTAGACTGCAACAACGGCAACCGCCTCGACACCTACGTCATCGCTGGCGAACCCGACAGCGGAGTCATCTGTCTCAATGGTCCCGCAGCCCGTCTCGTACAGCCTGACGACATCGTCATCGTTATGTCTTACGCACTTATGGACTACGATGAGGCTCGCACCTTCCAGCCTAAGATCATCTTCCCCGATAGCGACACGAATCGTCTATAAACCACTCATCATCTCAGCAACATGTTTGAAAACCTAAGCGAACGCCTAGAGCGTTCATTCAAAATACTCAAAGGACAAGGGAGTATTACCGAAATAAATGTCGCCGAAACGCTCAAGGATGTACGTCGTGCCCTACTCGATGCCGACGTCAACTACAACGTAGCTCGAGACTTCACCAACCAAGTCAAGGAGAAGGCTCTCGGCCAGGACGTCCTCACAGCGGTCAATCCAGGGCAGATGATGGTCAAGATCGTCCATGACGAGTTGGCCACACTGATGGGTAGCGAGGCGGTAGCTATCAACCTCAAGGGAAGTCCCGCCATCATCCTTATGTCAGGACTGCAGGGCTCGGGTAAGACAACCTTCTCAGGCAAGCTCGCCAATATGCTCAAGAAGCAGGAGCAGCGCAAGCCACTCCTCGTAGCGTGTGACGTATACCGTCCCGCTGCTATCCAGCAGCTACACGTACTAGGCGAGCAAATCGGCGTACCCGTCTATAGTGAGCCAGACAGCAAAGATCCCGTACAGATCGCTCGCAATGCGATCGCCCACGCTCAGCAGGAGGGACTAGACACCGTCATCATCGATACCGCTGGTCGTCTAGCGGTCGATGAGGAGATGATGAATGAGATCAGTAGCATCAAGGAGGCGATCCGACCCGATGAGACCCTCTTCGTCGTAGACTCTATGACTGGTCAAGATGCGGTCAATACGGCTGCCGAGTTTGACAAGCGACTCGACTTCGACGGTGTGATCCTCACCAAGCTCGACGGTGACTCACGTGGTGGTGCTGCGCTTTCGATACGCAGTGTCGTCAACAAGCCGATCAAGTTCGTCGGTACTGGCGAAAAGATGGAGGCACTGCAGGTCTTCCACCCCTCACGTATGGCCGATCGTATCCTCGGCATGGGTGATATCGTCTCACTCGTCGAGCGTGCACAGCAGCAGTACGATGAGGAGGAGGCAAAGCGCCTAGAGGCAAAGATCGCTAAGAACCAATTTGACTTCGACGACTTCCTCGCACAGATCGCTCAGATCAAGAAGATGGGTAACCTCAAGGATCTCGTCTCCATGATCCCTGGAGTAGGCAAGATGGTCAAAGACCTAGACATCAGCAATGACGCCTTCAAGGGCATCGAGGCAATCATCTACTCCATGACCCCCGAGGAGCGTGCCAAGCCCAGTATCCTCGATGGCTCACGACGCAAGCGCATCGCTGAGGGTAGCGGTACCTCCGTTGCCGAGGTCAATAGGCTCATACAGCAGTTTGACCAAGTCAGCAAGGTGATGCGCAAGATGCAGAGCGGAGGCTTCGGTCGTCCTCAAGCTAAGAAGCAAAAGAAGAACAAGAGGCGCCGCTAAGCCTCAGAAATAGAGCTAGCAACATACACAAGAGACGCATCGTCCTCATCAGCAGATGAGAGGGCGGTGCGTCTCTTGCTTTTATCTAATTCGTTTTGTACTTTTGCTCTACACTTACACGTAAACAGATTTACAACTCTATGAAACGAATTCTTCCCTTACTTATGTGCATTGCTCTAATCGTCTCTTGCACTTCAGAGCCTAACCCTACGGAGTGTGAGACCTACAGAGCGACATTTACGGCCACCCCAACCTCATTCCCTGGAGAGGGTGGGACAGGTCATATCGAAGGTATCCTCGAGCAGATCGGCTCCGATGGAGAGGTCATCAGTCAGCAGCAACTCAAGGCAGAAGACTTCACCATCAGTCTCAAGGAGGGCAACGCCTCTGAGATCACCATCGACGATGCCCAAAAGCGCTTCGCCGTAAAGGAGGGCAGTGATGAGGTAGACTTCGTCCTCGAGGCTGTCGTGACAGAGCACCCCGATCTCACGCAGCTGATTACCATACATCGCGAGTCTAATCAGCTACAACTCCCACTAGCCTATGTGACCGAGTACAATGTCAACCAGGCGGGCGATGCCTTTGTAACCACCCATGCCAACAACACCAGTGGTTACTTCACATTCCCAGAGGCTGTTGAGAAGTTTGCCTCCATTACAATCGCTGGCAGACAATATCACCTCCCCACGATAGCTGAGTGGCAAGCCATCGTGCCACGATACAGAGGTATGCCAAACTTCGTAGAGTTTGACCACGATTGCGACTTCCGAGACATCGAGGAGACTGTTATGGTTCATGGCACAGAGATCAGCTTTACAAGCGATTACTACTCCGCATCTACTGGCAAGATAAAGGCCACTTACGCTATCCGCTTTAAGGGTACCGACCTGCTCTCAGCTTGGAGATATGAATACATAGTCAACCCCGATGATGATAGCCCAATGAGTATGATGATGAAGATAACATGCCGACCCATCTCAGAGGATGTCAGTATCGAAGATGTATCTCAGCCAGAATATTGGGAGCCTACAGCAGAAGACATCGTACGCATCTTCCCCTCTTGTGGCTGGAAGCGTCAGGACGAGATCCGGCTCATCAAGACGAGCGGATACTACTGGGCTGTCGATCAGGAAAACGATGATCGTGGCTGGCGTATGGGCTACTATAGCCACTGTGCCGACTCTGGGAATAGTAACCCCAAGACTTGTGGCTTCACCATCAGACTATTTAAGTAAGCAACCGGCTCACACCTCCTCGGGGGCTCACCGCTCGCTGAGGAGGTGTAGCCATCTTCTCTTTACTCAACAATCTTAATCTCAACCATACACCCGAGCCTTCGATAAGGTGTCCTCGCGCCTGAAGCTATTCCTTCCCAAACAGAACCTATAGAACAGGAGGAGGTAGTAGGGAGGCACATAAGCTTATGAAGACACGACTACTTCAAGTGACTCTCGTCACACTATTACTCACACTCACCTCACTGCCCAGTTATGCGCAAGAGATGTACAAGCTGTACATCGCTGGAGTACAGGTCTCCTCAGACAACTGCGCCGACCTCTCTACCATAGAGGGCGTGACAGGCACTGCTAGCTACGATCCCGAGACCAATACCCTAACACTCGACGGAGCCAGCATTCTCAACACAAAAGCAGAGAACGGCTGGGGTAGCGCTCGTGGACTCTACAATATGACCAAAGGACTGACCATCAAGCTCATCGGCGACAACAGCATCGTATCCGAGCAGAGCGGTGGCATAGCCAATGGTGAGAGCATCACCTTCACAGGCGAGGGCAGTCTCAAGATCACAGGCACCTCCACAGGCAAGGACTCCTATCGATACGGCATACTAAATATGGGGAAAATAACCGTACAGAACTGCTCTCTCGAGGTGAGCGCTGGGTTGTACGGACTCAAGAGTGGCAAGTGGGCCTTCGAGAAGTGCAACGTCCGCACACAGGGAGGTGCCGACGGAGCTAGCTTCGGAGCACTAGACGCAGAGCCCACCTTCACCAGTTGTTCTATCACAGCTCCCAGCAATACGCAGTGGGGCAAAAACAAGAGCGACCTCTACAACCTCTGTGACGCAGAGGGCAAGATAGTCACCGACCTAGTCACCATCGCACGTGAGAAGGAAGACGGCATCGAGTCTATAACGTCCACGCAGTCCACAGTGCCTTCAGGCGTCTATGATCTCCAAGGCTTGCGACTCTCCGACGATTTACGAGAGCTGCCCGACGGCATCTACATTGTCAATGGAGAGAAGGTAATCCTTCGCAACCGATAATCATTAAGTCAGGTCTGAGGCATTGAAACTTCAGACTAAGCCTAAAATATCCCCGTAGGAAATCCCAAATTCCTACGGGGATATCTTTTATTCTCCACGTGGGCGAGAATCATTTCCTTCGAAGTTTCATTTGATTCCTCCGAAGTTTTATTTCTCGCCCACGTGGAGAATCTTTGATTGCTCCGTGGGCTTTCTCAAATTTCCACGTGGGGATTGAGAGGTTCTTCCTCCAGGTAACTCGAGGAGTACGGAGAGCTACTATTACTGACAGACTGCTCCACCCTATCCTCTCAGCGCTTGAAGTAGCTTAATCCGATGTCAGACGGCAATAGTTTTTTATTCGTATCTTTGTGACGGTCTTCACGACCGCTTCACTGACAATTCATTTTCTAACTATAAAACAGAAATAAGCTATGAGACAATTCTCTCTACTCCTCATCGCACTCCTCTCAAGTCTCGTTATGGTCGCTCAGACTCCCAAGACGAGCGGTGAGAGCAATGAGTTTACCATCATCAAGCAGCTCCCGATGACCTCTATCAAGGATCAGGCAAATAGTGGTACCTGCTGGTCTTACTCTACGACTGGCTTCCTCGAGTCTGAGATCCTTCGTAAGGGAGGTCCCGAGGTAAACCTCTCCAATATGTTTGTCGTCAATCATACTTACCGTGACAAAGCGGAGAAGTATGTGCGCCTACATGGCAAGGGCAATATCGCTCAGGGTGGATCGTTCTACGATGTACTCTACGTTTTTGATCACTACGGAGCTGTTCCCGAGGAGCTAATGAGTGGTCTCAACTACGGCACAAAAAAGAATGCACACAGCGAGCTAGAGGCTGTCCTCAAGGGTATGCTCGATGCTGTCGTAGAGAACCCCAATGGTCGTCTCTCCACGGCGTGGAAGAGTGCTTATGACAAGGTCGTAGACACCTATCTAGGCGAGATACCCGAGGAGTTTACCTACAACGGCAAGCGCTACACTCCCAAGAGCTTTGCTGAGAGCCTCGGCATCAAGGCTTCGGACTATGTCTCTCTGACGAGCTACACACACCACCCGTTCTACACCGCCTTCCCCATCGAGATCGAGGACAATTGGCGCTGGTCTAGCTCGTGGAATCTACCCATCGACGAGCTTATGCAGGTCATCGACAACGCTATCGACAATGGCTACCCCATCGCTTGGGGCGCTGATGTGAGCGAGGTGGGCTTCACACGTGATGGTATCGGCGTACTGGCTGACGTAGAGGCTATCGAGACGAAGGGCTCTGATCAGGCACGTTGGGTCGGCCTCAGCCATAGCGACAAGGCTGCTGAGATCCGTCGTATGATCAATAGCGCTGACTGCCCCGAGATCGAGCCTACACAGGAGTTCCGTCAGGAGGGCTTTGACAACTTCACCCTCACCGACGACCATGGTATGGTCATGATCGGCAAGGCTCAGAACCAAAACGGTCGCCCCTTCTATATGATCAAGAACTCTTGGGGTGAGAGCGGTCAGTACAAGGGCATCTGGTACGTATCTAAGAACTACGTAGCAGGCCGCACGATGAATATCGTCGTACATCGTGACGCTATCCCCGCAGCAATTGCTAAGAAGCTCGGTCTGAAGTAATCGACCCTGCGAGATAATACGGGAGTCCCCATACCAGTCCTAGAGACCGATGTGGGGACTCTTATTTTAGTATCGAGCTACGCAGCAAGCTCCACCAGGCGGGTCAGCGATGCCCTAGCGCCACAATAATTCCGGATCGAAATCGTTCACTTATTGCCAGTCTTAAGGGGCAAATGGGCTAAATTAGTCAGGCTAAAATTTGGCTGTTTCGAAATTTATTCCGACCTTTGGCGGGAAAGTAGGTATTGTTTTCGACCATAAGTGAGAGGGACAAGAGACACTACCTACTGTATATCAGTTTTTTAATTCGCAAACTATCGACAGAAGCTCATCAAAACATCGACTAGACTCATGATTAGTAAGAGTAACAGCTTTGTCGCCTTCGTGGGGTTCCTCTTTGTAGCCTGTATCCAACTGGCTGCAGCGCCATCACCCCAGCAGAAGACCACACAACCACCAATGAAACTTGTGTCTCCCACAAGGATTGTAGCGTCTCGTGACTCCCTAACTAGTAGAAACTTGCTAGCAGACGGGTACACGATAGAGACAGCAAAAGATGCCGAAGCACGCATCTCTAGCGCTGAGATGGAGCGCGCACTCGAGAGAGAGGCTCTCGAATACCCTGCAATAGATCTATATGGCGAAGACTCGTGGACTGACTGGGTAAACCCCTTTGCGGGTAAAAGTAGCCCACGTGTCCCCGCTACATATAATATCGACTGCTCGGGCTTCGTGATGCCTCTAGAGGGCAATCTGCGTATTACTTCCAATTATGGTTACCGATCTCGCTATCGTCGCCAGCACAAAGGCATCGATATCGCTCTCCGCACAGGTGATGACGTACGAGCAGCCTTCGATGGTAAGGTACGCATCCGCGGTTACGAGCGTGGTGGCTATGGTAACTACATAGTCATTCGTCACCCCAACGGACTTGAGACCGTCTATGGACATATGAGCCGCTGCATCGCCAAGGAGGGACAGATCGTCCGTGCTGGCGAGGTCATCGGTAAGGGCGGCAGTACTGGTCGTAGCACAGGACCGCACCTGCACTTCGAGACCCGCTTCCTAGGCATCGACATCAACCCTGCTAGGATTATCGACTTCGAGGTCGGAGCGCCTCAGAGCGACTACTACACTTTTGTCGCACCTAAGGGGTATAAGACCTATGCTTACGAGGAGGGTGACACACAGAGCAAGGCTGGGGATGCTAAGTACAAGGCAAAGCCTCAGAAGAGCCGTGCTAGCGCATCACACGCACCTCGCATATATCGTGTGAAGAAGGGAGACACCCTCTCGCATATTGCTAAGAAGACGGGAACCTCTGTGAGCCATCTCTGCAAGGCAAACAATATGTCCTCACGAGCTACGCTACGCCCAGGGCAAGCGCTGAAGTATTAGCATACACACAACTTGAGATCTCTCTAGAGTTTAAACTAAAAAGGGGCTGTCTCACATCACCCCTCCGAGAGAGACGCACATAGCAGATGCAATGAAAACTAAGAGAGCAAGGTGACTCTTCGGAAGCACTTTGCTCTCGTCACATTTGATCCGTCCATACCGATGCAACTACGACACACCACACTTTATCCCTTGCTCTTACTACTGCTCCTCCCTTGGTCTGGGCGGGCGCAACAAGATTACATAGACACCACGCAAGCTGTGCAGATATTGCAACAAGCTGAGCAGCGTGGCGAGGCACGCTATGGAGTCTCCGTGTGGCGCATCGATGAGGACAAGCCACTACTGGACTACCGAGGTAGGGAGCGATTTACCCCCGCCTCCGTGACCAAGATCTTCTCCTCTGCCACGGCACTCATAGCGCTAGGAGCCGACTATCAGTTTCCCACAGAGATCGGTTATCGTGGAGACATCACAAGCGATGGCGTACTCAAAGGCGACCTCATCATCGTAGGGCATGGCGACCCCTCGCTCGAGTCGAAGCACTACCCACGTCGCAAGGGGATCTTCTACGAGCAGGTCTACCTAGCGCTACATCAGGCTGGCATTCGCCAGATACGAGGTCGCATCGTCGTAGACGCCTCAGCCTACTGCGACGAGGGCTATCTCGATGCTTGGCCTCGGGAGGATTGGGGCCGGCGCTACGCTCCAGCCGTCTATGGAGTCAACCTCTGCGATAATATTATGCAGGTCGGCATCTCCGCACAGGAGGTGGCAAAAGGAGCTAAGGCTCCCACCTTCCTCTACCCCACCACCCCTGGTCATGCGTGGCAGATGGATATACAGCTGGTCAAGCGTGGCAATCGACTAGCCATATCGGCAGATCGAGACTCCCGCACCACACGCCGTCTCTCAGGTCGCCTAGCTCGTGGCAACTCTAAGCGACAGATCATCTCTTGCGACCTGAGCAACCCCGCTATGGCACTCGCACTACAACTAGCTGAGCATCTAGAGCGACGTGGCATAGAGCTCTCCGACTGCCAGAGTGTAGCCTATTATGACAAGTCCGCTCCGACACTCACCACCCTACTAGACATCTATCTAAGCCCGCATCTGAGCGAGCTAATACGCACCTGCAACTATCACAGTGTCAATCTCTACGCTGAGGCTCTCCTCCGTAGCATAGGCAACCGCTTTGGCTCCGTGCAGCAGGGCGGCTGTATCTCGACAAGCGAAGCGCTACGACAAGAGATGAACTACTGGAGGGAGACCTGCAGCCTCTCGGCAGACGAGCTGGCACTCTACGACGGCTCGGGTCTATCACGCCACAGCAAGCTCTCGCCCTATGCGCTGACCGCCACTTTGCGACAAGTCTACCGACTGCCACTCCCTATCTCAGACCCATTCATCCTCTCCCTACCTCAAGTGGGTCGTGAGGGCACTGTCCGCAACTTGCTCCCAGCGTCGCAGCTCACCGCATACTTCAAGAGTGGCTCCATACGAGGCGTGCAAAACTATGCGGGCTACGTCAGCTACAACGGCCACACCTACTGCGTCTCCCTACTAGCGAACGATATGCGCCATCGAGGCAACACCCGTCGCACTATGACGCAAGTACTCAAGGCACTCTTCCCCGACTCTCCTGCGCCAAGAGTCACTAATTCCTAAGAGATTCGCCCCCTCAAAGCGGACTCATCTGAAGACCTCTACACAGGAGCGAGAAGTTTCCAAGGCTGGAAACTTTTTGGAAACCCTCGCAACAGTCCCATTTTTGCTACCTTTGTGGTAGACATTCGGCGCTAAGCCGTTAATCATCATAAGAACTCTATGAGTACGCAACAATTCAAACGCACTTTGGTCACTACGGCGCTACCTTACGCCAATGGACCTGTACATATCGGACACCTCGCAGGGGTTTACGTTCCTGCTGACATATACGTTCGCTACAAGCGTATGAAGGGCGACGAGGTCCTCTTCATCGGCGGTAGCGATGAGCACGGAGTACCTATCGCTATCAAGGCAAAAGCGGAGGGTGTCTCTCCCCAGGAGGTAGTAGATCGCTACCATACATTGATTAAAGAGTCGTTCGCTCGCCTAGGCATCGACTTCGATATCTATTCGCGCACTACCTCTGAGACACACGAGGAGACGGCGAGCGCATTCTTTACCAAGCTCTACGAGTCGGGCAAGCTGATCGAGCAGACCTCGGAGCAGTACTACGACCCTGAGGCTAAGCAGTTTCTCGCAGACCGCTACATCACGGGTACCTGTCCGCATTGCCACAACGAGCGCGCCTACGGCGACCAATGCGAGGCGTGCGGCACCTCCCTCTCAGCGACCGATCTGATCGCCCCCCATAGCGCTATATCAGGGGCCAAGCCGGAGCTACGCGAGACGAAGCACTGGTACCTACCACTAGGTGACTACGAGAGCTTCCTCCGCGAGTGGATCCTCGAGGGGCACAAAGAGTGGAAGCCCAACGTCTACGGTCAGTGCAAGAGCTGGCTGGATCTAGGACTACAGCCACGTGCCGTAACGCGTGACCTAGACTGGGGTATCCCTGTACCGCTCCAAGGTGCTGAGGGCAAGGTGCTCTACGTATGGTTTGATGCGCCTATCGGCTACATATCTAATACGAAGGAGCTACTTCCCGACAGCTGGCGCACCTGGTGGTGCGACCCCGAGACCCGTATGATCCACTTCATCGGCAAGGACAATATCGTCTTCCACTGCATCATCTTCCCCGCTATGCTACGGGCGGAGGGCTCTTTTAACCTGCCAGACAATGTACCCGCCAACGAGTTCCTCAACCTCGAGGGCGACAAGATCTCGACTAGTCGCAACTGGGCGATCTGGCTTCACGAGTACCTCGACGAGATGCCTGGCAAGGAGGATGTACTGCGCTACGTCTTAACGGCCAATGCGCCTGAGACCAAGGACAATGACTTCACATGGCGGGACTACCAAGCTCGCAACAATAATGAGTTGGTCGCTATCTACGGTAACTTCGTGAACCGCGCCTTGGTGCTGACGCACAAGTACTTCGACGGCAAGGTGCCTCCGCTGGGTCATCTCACGGAGGTCGACGAAGAGATGCTCCGAGAGGTGGCATCCATACCCGCAGCGCTAGATGATCAACTGGAGCACTTCCACTTTAGAGAGGCGCTCAAGACCGCTATGCTGCTGGCTCGCATCGGCAATAAGTACCTCGCTGACACAGAGCCGTGGAAAGTGATCAAGAGCGACCCCGACCGTGTCGCTACGATCCTGCACTTAGCTTTGCAGCTGGTGGGCAATTTGTCGATTGCTTTTGCGCCCTTTACTCCCTTCTCGACACGTCGACTCCTCGCTATGCTACAAGTCGAGGAGGGTGGCTTTGCTTTCTCCCGCTTTGGCGCTACAGACCTACTTCCCGAGGGACATCAGCTGGGCAAGCCCGAGCTGCTCTTTGAGAAGATTGAGGACGAAGTGATTCAAGTACAGCTCGACAAGCTCGCAGCGATCAAGAAGCTCAACGAGGAGCAGAGCCGTCACCCCGAGGCTCTACTAGAGGATGTGCCGTTTGACACATTTATCAAGAGCGATATGCGTGCGGGACGTATCCTAGCTTGCGAGAAGGTACCCAAGGCGGACAAGCTCCTACGCTTCTCCATCGATGATGGTATGGGCGGGCGAACGATCGTCTCGGGCATCGCTCAGTACTACAAGCCAGAGGAGCTGGTCGGCAAGACAGTTGCCTTCGTCGCCAATCTGCCTGTACGTAAGATACGTGGCGTCGAGTCGCAAGGTATGATCCTCTCGGTCGAGGACTACAAGACGGGACAGCTACAAGTGGTCACGCTACCTGACACGATAGCTCCTGGCAGCAAACTGGTCTAGCCCCACAGCGGTATGCGCATCCCTCTAGTCAACCTCCCCGAAGAACATAGCCCCTACCAAGCTGAGCTTGATAGGGGCATCAGGAGAGTTGTCGCCTCGGGTGGCTACATTGGCGGTGAGGAGGTGCGTGCCTTTGAGGTGGAGCTAGCGTACTATCTGGGGCTAGAGCCGTGGAGTGTAATCAGCTGTGGCAACGGGAGCGATGCGCTCCTGCTGGCTCTGGCTGCGCTAGACCTGCCCCGTGGTGGCGAGGTAATCATCGCCACGCACAACTATGTGGCGGCTGCCGAAGCGGTCTGTCATCTAGGGCTCCGACCTGTCTGGGCTGACGTGATGCCCTCGCCAAGTAGCGATGGGCGTGTCTCCTTTCAGATGAATGGCTCGCTAGACTATCTAGAGTCTCTTCGCACCCCTCGCACAGTGGCACTCATAGCGGTCAATATGTATGGTATGCCCTGCCCCGCAGTAGAGCTGGCGCACTTCTGCAAGCTTCACCAGATCCCGTGGATTGAGGACAATGCACAGGGGATGGGAGGCATAGGCGAGATGGCTTCAGGAGTTACCGCACCGCTAGGCACACGTGCTACGATCGGCACGACGAGCTTCTTTCCGACCAAGCCGCTAGGCTGTATGGGCGATGGGGGCGCTGCTTTCGTACCGCAGGACCAGCAGCTGGCGGAGCGTTTGCGCCAACTGGCCAACCACGGTCAGCGCACACGCTATCAGTACGAGCGGTGCGGCTACAACAGTCGTCTAGACGCGCTCCAAGCAGCCGTGCTACGGGTTAAGCTACGTCACCTAGACGAGGCAAACCGACGACGTAGCGCACTAGCCGACCTTTACGATGGACTACTGGCGAACCTCCCGATGGTGAAACGTCCGTGGCGTGGCGAGGAGTCGCGCGAGGCGCTCTACCTTTACACAATCTGCGTACCCTCTGACAAGCGAGACGGACTACTCAACGAATTGCGTACAGCGGGCATCGACGCACGAGTCTACTACCCGCAGATGCTTCACCAGATAGTGGCCTACAACGCTGGCTCGTCTGAGGCTTCCTGCCCCGTAGCGGAGGAGCTCCAGAAGACGATGCTCTCGCTACCAATAGCCCCGACGACCTTCTACTTGCAGGTTAGAGAGATCTGCGAGCGAATCAAACAGTTTCTACTATAAAAGCCTTCACCTCCACTATGACAGCGAACCACAGCGCCCTAACAACCTCATCGCCTACGCCACTCCACAGCCCGCTCCGCTGGGTAGTCGTGGGGTGCGGACACATCGGGCGCCGACATATGGAGCATATCTCGAAGCATCCGCAGACGCAGTTGGTCGGAATGGTCGACGTGCTGCCCGCTTCGGAGTGTGGCGCTGCACAGTATGCTGAGGTTCCCTTTTACCCAAGCGTGGAGGAGCTGCTGGAGCGTGGGGGAGACACCTTTGATGTGGCATCGATCTGCGTTCCCAACGGACTGCACTACCCTATTGCGCTAGAGCTAATCAAAGCGGGCAAGTCGCTCCTCATCGAGAAGCCCGCCGTGCTACACCCCGACGAGGGCGAGGAGCTGATCGCCCTAGCGAAGGCGCACGGCTGTCACCTATACAGTGTACTGCAAAACCGCTTTACGCCCGTCTCAGCTTGGCTCCATCAGGTGATCGAAGAGAAGCGCCTCGGCAAGCTTTACCAGATCGAGCTGCAGTGTCTCTGGAATCGTGACGAGCGCTACTACCTGCCTCGTCGCTGGCATGGCGACCTCAAGCTAGATGGCGGGACGCTCTTCACGCAGTACTCACACTTCCTCGATCTACTGATCTGGTGCTTCGGCATGCCAGAGGTGCAGGGCGGGAGCTTCTACAATTACAATCACCAGACGATGGTAGACTTTGAGGACTCGGGCGTGGTGCAGCTCACCTTCCCGCAAGACACGACGGGACTGCTGACCTACTCGACAGCGGTCTACGGGACCAACTGCGGGGTGCGCCTCACGGTGCTTGGCGAGCGTGGGTGCATCGTCCTCGATGGTCCCTTTATGAACAAGCTAACGCACTGCGTCATCGACGGCTACGACCGCCCCGACCTAGGTGAGAGCGAGCCTGGCAATGCCTACGGAGCCTACAGTGGCTCGGCACAAAACCATCACTTCGTCATCGACCACACGGCACGTGCTCTGCTGGGAGACCCGACCGCTCAGGCGGTGGAGATAGAGGATGCCCTGCGTGTCGTGCGCCTCATTCGCAACATCTACCAGCACAACCCTTACCTCTCCTAAGAAAGCCCTTCACGTTATGATCAAACTTCAGCATCGCACCTTACTCTATTGTCTCGCTACACTCCTCCTGCTAGGGAGTTTCGCCAGTTGCAAGCAGGCAGAGCGGGAGACGCACACGCTTCGTATCCTACATACGACTGATGTACACGGCAACATACTAGGCTATGACTTCGTTCAGGACAGCTCTACCCCTAGCGGGCTGGGACGTGTCTCTACTTATGTGACTCAGGTGAGAAGTGACTACCCGACGAGTACGTTGCTCTTCGACGGAGGCGATGTGCTACAAGGCAATGCGGCGGTCTACTACTCCAACTTCGTCGACACCGTGCGTACGCACTTCATCTCTGACGCTATGACGCTGCTGGGCTATGATGCAGCCGTCGTGGGGAACCATGATCTAGAGGCTACGCCGAGCGTCTACCACCGCTGGCAACACGATATGGCGACACCTCTGCTGGCCGCCAACATCGTACACAGCGATGGTCCCCTCAAGGGCAAGCCTTACTACTCGCCCTACAGCGTACATATGGTCGACGGGGTCAAGGTGGCTGTTCTCGGGCTGATCACTCCATCCGTTCCAGAGTGGATCCCCCAATCCTCTTACGAGGGGATGACCTTTGCTAGTCCAATCGCTACTGCTCATGTGTGGATTCCTACGATCCAGGAGCATGTCCATCCCGACCTGCTCATAGTCCTGATGCACTCGGGACTAGGCGACTCGGAGGGAGGTGAGAACTTTGCTATGCAGTTGGCAAACAGTGTCTCTGGTATCGATCTGATCCTCTACGGACACGATCATCAGGCTAATCAGACGACCGTGCAGAGCCCGTCAGGCTCTCCCGTCTTGCTAATCAATCCTGGGAGCCATGCGAGAAACGTGGCGGACGTGACGGTCTCCATCACCAAGCAACGCGACAAAGTGATCGACAAAAAGCTCCAAGGAGAGATTGTCTCAATGGCTTCCGTACCAGTAGACTCCGCTTTCGTCAGCTACTTCTCGGGCTTTGCCGACACGGTGCGTAGCTTTATCGCTGAGCCTATCACACGACTCACAGAGCCTCTAGTAGGTGTGGACGCACTCTTCGGGCCCTCCGCTTATATCTCTTTGCTTCACCAGCTACAGCTAGACTTGAGCGAGGCAGACATCTCCTTCTCCGCACCGCATCGTCTCTCCCTGTCACAGCCTGCTGACACGCTACGGGTACGAAACTTCTTCGACATCTATCCCTACGAGAACCACCTCTACACGCTGCGCCTATCAGGGCAAGAGATCAAGGACTACTTAGAGTACTCTTACGGCTTGTGGTGCGGTCCCGATGCCAGCGCGGGCGAGCATCTGCTCTATCTGAAGGATCAAGCTGACGAGCAACGCTTCCCAACGGTCAAGCCGACCTTCAACTTCAGCGCAGCTGCCGGCATCGACTACACGGTGGATCTGCGCAAAGCTCAAGGCGAGCGGATCTCCATCGAGCGCCTATCTGACGGACGCCCCTTCTCGGCCGACAGCGTCTACACGGTGGCGGTCAACTCTTACCGAGCTATCGGTGGCGGTGGGCATCTGACGCAAGGAGCGGGACTTTCGCCCGAGGAGTTGCGCCAGCGCGTCGTTTGGGTTTCGCCTTATGACCTGCGCTATCACCTCATCGAGTGGGCAAAGGCGCACCAGCCGCTCACACCGCCTCGCTACAACAACTGGGTCTTCATCCCTAAAGAGCAAGCTACGCCAGCGATCGCCAGCGATCGTCGCATCATCGAGGAGAGCCTTAATAAGTAAAGAGGGCGAGACCCAATGCCACCGCCTGACCCTCAACTAGACTATGACTTGGGTTGACCTCCTGCTCCTACTGATCTTAGCTGGTGGTATCACCACCTTCGGCCGTAAGCGACTGCGCAAGCACAATCCCGTCTACAAAGGCATAGAGCGTGACTTCGCCTCGCATTGTGCGCTCAGCATCGAGGAGTCACCGCTCCTGCAGCTCAGCACGGCACGCGAAGGAGCCACACCCCGTTACCTAGTGGTAGACACCGAGACCATACGCTACCTGCACGACACGCTCGACGAGACACAGCTCTCCGCCATCGACACACCCCTCCTAGCGAGTCTCTCGTGGCTCCTCCTAGACGAAGAGCTACGTGTCGTACGGAGCGAAGACCATCTACTGCTCAGTGGCGTGCCTATCACGAGCGAAGCAACCGACTACCACCAGCTGACGACCGAGTTTGTCGCAGGGCATGGCGAGCCACCCCAAGCCGTATTAGAGCTATTCCTCAGAGATCTAGAGACTACGCAGATGATCGTGGGGCACAGCCTCGCCTTTCACTTAGCTGTCCTAGCACACGACCTGCAGCACTACCAGTTGCCCAGTGAGAGCCTGCGGTCCAAGCGACGCTTCTGCACTATGCGCCAAGGCATCAACTACCTCATCTCGCACTACCAAGCCGATCCTCTACAGACACGCATCAGCCTAGAAACGCTTTACAGCAAGCTCCTGTGGGGTCGCGAGAACATAGAGATCATCTACCAGCTCAAGTCTCACCACGACGTGGTCCTCGCCACGCACTGCTTCATCAAGCTTTACAAGGATCCAACCAGTGCAGCCGACTCGTGACCATGCAACAGGTGAACGAGCGTCATCACAATGCCCAACACGACAAAAAGAAGCGAGATCCCCACATTGAGCCACTTGCGCCACCGCTGCATATCGCCAGCAAATTGCGCTAAGCGACTCAACCCCATACGTATCAGCCCATAGACAGGATAAGCGACACTACCCGTTAGGAGCGCAAAGAGTCCCAGATAGAGCAACCCCACAGCGCCCCCCGCCTGAGCCGTCATAGGCACCAGCATACCGAAGTAGATCAGTCCCGTAGCAGGACAGAAAAAGAGAGCCGAGCTAAAGCCTAGCCAGAGGGCCCGCCAGCTCCACGCACCCTGTCGCTCTAGCGGTTGCCTCTGCTCCAGATCATACTCCTCCGCTTGATGCGTCGGCTCCTCGTCCTGGTGGTTATGATGGTCGTGATGGTTATGACGACCGAACAGCCATAGCAACACTCCCAATAGAATAATCAGCGGTCCCAGCCAATGCTCCAAGCCATACAGGATCTGCTCCTGTAGCTGGAGCGTCTGAATGCTCGTACGCAAGAGCCAAGCCGAGAGCAGTCCGAGCGAGAAGTAGAGTAGCGCACGTCCTAGTGCATAGAGCGTAGCGATCCACCACCCTTGCCGTCTACTCGTCTGCCGCCCCGTCAAGAAGAGCAGTGAGGAGACCTCCGTCGCCAGTGGACACGGATTGATCGCCACAAGGAGCGCCATCACCACCACCGCCACAAAAGGCGTTGAACCCGAGACTAGAGCTAAGAGATCGGACTGCATAACGAAACAGATTACTAGGTCAGAGTATCTTAGCGCACCACAACCTTGCCCGAAGTGTAGGCTGGCACCGAGTCACCCTGCGTCATCCGCAAGCGGTAGATGTAAAGCCCCGGCAGCAAAGCGCCACCCGACTGTAGCTTAGGCTCCCAGCGTATCAGCGCCGGCGTATCATAACCAGAGCGCGCCACCATCTGAGGTGAGAGCGCAACGAGTGCACCACGATAGTCGTATAGCTCGATAGTCACATCGACCTCCACGCCTGGCGCATTGTTGTACACCTCCACAATCAGCGGATCATCAGCCGTCAAGACCCCAGGACGAGCACGACTCTCAACCACCGTCGGCGCTTGACCAGCACGCACACGGAAGGCAAAGCTATGCTCCGTCACATTGTTGCACACGTCCCACACCGTAAAGGTCGCTGTATGGTCGCCATCGGGCAGCTCAGGTAGCAGGTAAAGCACCCGTCCCACACCCGCCTCCATCTCAGAGGCGGTGTAGCTGCTGTTGAGGTTAAAGGTCAAGTCCTCACGACCATCCACAACCAGCGTCATGTTGTGCCCTACGCCCGTTCCCGAAAGGTTGATCCCTGAGGCATCAGCCAGCGTGGCAACGAAGAGTGGCGTCGAGCCGATTGGGTTCTCCATCGAGAAGTTTGGATGACCTAGGTAGAGCTCTCGTATCTCTGGCGGTATCGTATCGACCACGCTGTGCTGCCCTACTCCTGGCTTGACACAGATCGCATGGCTCACGCCCATCGCTTCGTATGGCTCGCTACCCTTCGCATCACTGTAAGCATAGAGATTGATCTTGCCATTGCCCCCGCTATAAGGGAGGTCTTTAGGCACCACAAAGGAAAAGTCAAAGTGTCCCTCCTTTACCTCAGCGATACCCGCATAAAGCATCCCTGGGTAGTCCTCAAAAGAGGTAATCTTCTCAGGATCCTTGCCGGGAGCATTGTCAATGTGCGTCTTGACTTGAGCCTTAGCGTCAAAAACCGTCACAAAGAGCCGACCCGTGAAGTCACCCTGCACGACCCCCTGACTGTTCGCCACATAGCCCCGCACCTGGACACTATCCATTGCGTGGAGCGCCACCGCCTCCCCCTCCGAGAGGTTGTCAAGCGAGACACCCGCTAGCTCCGTGATAACCGTCTCGTAGGCTGGCATACGAAGGCGCAGAGCTGGGTCACCAAGCAGGAAGAAGTTCAACTTATTCGTCTTATCGACTCTTATCAACTCATTCTTCGCATCACGCATCACGACCCCCATAGGACGGAGGAAGCCATCCTCTTGAGGTGTGAAGAGACTCTCATGCAGCGCTCTATTCATATGCTCATTAGCCACATCCATCACCACGCGCGTAGTCGTGTAGAGTGCGATAGCCCCACTAGTCGGATTGAGCATAGCCGACTCCCCAGCCGAGGTCTGCGGGTGGTCGTAGTTGGTAAAGTCACAGGTCGCCGTGATCCACACGGGCAGGTGGGGATAGTCAAAGCGCATGATATCGGTCTGTGTCAAGATCTGCTCATCGCTCCACGCTGCGGGGCCTCCGTGTCCAGTATAGTCTAGGAGGAGCAACCCCTTCTGTAGCTCGTCCATCAGTTTGCGGCGTGCCTCCGGCACCGAGGTACGCCCGCCCACATTTTTGTGTGCGTAGGCATCCATATAGACTTTAGAGACCATCAACTCTGGCTGCAACCGCTCCATAAGCTGGGCAATGCTGTCTGCTTGGCTTAGGTGCGAGTAGCCATCCATATTGTCGGCTACATAGCAAGCACGCGCACGCCACACGCCTGGCACCTGCTCGCTATCGTAGCGGATTATTTTATCCACTACCGCCTCAGCCTCCGCTAGAGTCCGTATAGGCAGACGACCGATCCCCACCGAGAGCGTCTGCGCTCCGATACCGACACCACGCTGACCCTCTGAGAGGAGACCAAAGTAGTCATCCGTCGAGTAACTGTAAATGTTGGTCGAGTTCTCTCCTTGATAGGTCAGCAAGAACTCCGTCAGCTGAAAGTCCCGTGCTCTCCAGTCTTGCGACACCTTACGATTGTCGTAGGCGCCATCGCCCATGAGGAGCAGCAACGGGTGGTAGCTACCCGCACCATGCTCCGCTTCGTAGCGCTGCTTATAGTTCCACAGCATCAAGCGATAAGCCGTTGCATCGGGTGTACCGCCATTGTATTCATCAAAAAGCTCTTGCTGCGTCACCACCTGCACCCGTAGCCCCGAGTGCTCTCTGTGGTAAGTTGCCAAGCGCTCCGCTGCGGGGCGCAAAGCCTCCGTCGTAATCATCAGATAGTCCGGCACCGTGTCTAGACGCACCCCACTGTGAGAAAGTGCCACCACCTGCTCCACAGGGTAAGCATCTGTCAGGGCAAAGAGCGTGTACTCCACAGGCCTCCCTGCTCCGTCAGTCACAGCTCCCGTAAAGGTCAAGGCACCTCCCTGCTCAGCTACAGGCAAGCTCATCACCTGCCCCCCGGCCGTACGTACCCACAGTTGCAGCGCACCAGCAGAGCCTGTCACCCCGATACGATGCTCTGCGATAGCTCCTGGGGTTGCAGAGAAATTGCGAAAGGCTAACTGCCCCTTGCCCCCATACTGCAAAGCGACTGGTGCCACCAGTGTCACATAGTCTAGATAAGTGGGTCGTCCCGCTGGCGACACTTGCAGCTGCACCTCCACGCTCTGAGCCTCAGAGGTCAGGTGGGTAGCAAAGCGCTTAGCGTGATAGATCCCCGCCAGATAGGTACTCGTGGAGCCATCCTCACTCCTCTTGATAATATCTCGGTACGTCTCACCTCCTAGTTGCGCTGTCAGCTCCAGCGTCTCTTTTTTAGCTGGCAACCCCACATAAGCCACACCTAGTTGTCCCTCAGCTACTGGCACCAATGGCGTCGGTAGCGAGAGCGACACCGAAAGCGGATGCCCCCCGATAGGCTCGCCAAAGAGCTTACGCCCCGAGGCACGTAGCGAGTGACGATCCTCCTCATGTACCACATGCGCCAAGAAGCTCGTCCGTACAGCCGTCTCCGTAGCCTGCTGCGCTCCCTGTGGCACCACGATGCTCTGTGCCGGTAGATCCGTGCGATCGGTCGCTAGGTAGTACCCCTTGTTGCTGTAGATGTTTTGCTGGTGGCGGAAGGTCTGCTGCGACAGCTCTGGGATCCATTCGGTCGTACCCGTAGCGTAAAAGTAAACCGCCTCATCAGCCACATAGATGGGGACAGGCGTGAGCTGCAAACTATTATCCTCCAGCACCTCGCTGAGCATCGCTCCGCCCCGCCCGAAGAGACGAACCTCGGCTGGGTTCGCAATGCCCGCCTCGCGCAGTGCCGCAAAGGTCACTTTATGCACACCCGTACGTGTCACCGAGAGACGCGCCCAGTGTCCCTCACGGAGCGGTGCGTAGTCTGCGGACTGCGCCTCCAGCCCCAGCAGAGCCGTAAGCAGCGTGACCAGTAGCAGGCAGATAGGTCTGTATATATATAGGAGTCTATGTCTCATAAGCATTCTAATAACGTGGGTATAGCTACTTATAGTATATCCATAGCCGTGACCGACAGTGCAAATATACCACAATCTTCCCTTTGGTATCGATCTCCCCGCCATATCACGACTTTGCAAATATCGCACAATCGTAGCTTACGCTCCCTGTAGCAAAAAACACAATAGGGACACCCCTTAGGAAGTCCCTACTGCTGTGAGTTCGTTTAGCAGATAAACTAAGCCCTGCTACGAAAGTCTATCGTCACTCCTCAGCTTGAGTCACCGACTAACAAGGCAACTGGTCAAGCCAAAGAGTACTTTGTCTACTTCATCTTGCGATACTTCGCTAGGAGTGCAGCCCGCTGCTCAGAAGTCGCTTGTCTAGCGTCCTTTATTTCGGCAGGGCCAGTCCATGTTCCCTTGATATTGTTGCCAGCATCGTCCTGAGCATCGACCACTATGGTGTAGTCACTACCAGCCTGCTGCACGGTAATAGCGCCCTTGTCCAGCGGAGCGTAGAAGGTGGAGTTACCCTCATCATCAGCCTTAGATGTATCGCCAAACCAGCTATAGATAAAGTCATGTGACCCAAAGGTCATCGCTCCTGGGAATGCCTTAAAGGGAGCTACTCCCCAGGCGATCTGATAGGTGCTAGGCAGTAACTTCATCCCAGCCGCTAGAGGCGTAACTAGTTCCGTGGTAATCATCTCTCCACCCTTCTCAGAGGCTAGTACGAGCATCCACTCGTTGAAACGTGGATCGAGGTAGTTACCTAGGAAGTATGCAATCAGCTTGGCGTCTGTCGGGTAAGAGATCTGATGATCCTCTTTCAGTTGGCTCCAAGGTCTCTTAGGCATTGTCTTGTCATTGTCGTTGAAGTTGCCCATCGTCATAGGTGCGTCAAAGGAACCCTTGATCGACTGTCCCTCAGGTGTCTTAAAGTCAAAAGCAATCTTGTAGCTATCGCCCTTATCCTCGACCGTCATCGTACCAGAGGTAAAGTAGCCAATCTTACCGACACCCGTCTCGGGATCTATGTACTTTAGGAAAGAGCCCACGGCCAGCTTGGTACCAAAGAGTGGGATTAGCTCACCACGCTTGATCGTCATCGGTAGACAGTCAAAAGACTTGACATTACGTCCGTCCACCTTATAGGTACCCGCCTCGATACGTATGTTGGGGTCGTTGTAGTCTGCGACCTTGTGCATAAAGCCATCTAAGCTCAGCTGATATCCCGACAGGAGCTGACCTCGTCTAGTCTTACCAGCGAAAAAGTCTATGTGATAGTTGTCACTATGTGGTGCAAACCAGTTACCATAGTATCGAGCCTGAGCTGTAGTGAAGGTAACATTCTGCGGCTCTTCAAAAGGTTCAAAGGAAGACTCCCCAACGAGTGGAAAGTCTATGCTACCCTCATAGTATGCCCATATTGGACGTCCTGAGCCGTCAGTCAGTCTGATCGTTATCTGATACTTATTGTCTGTATTCAGTACCTCTACGGCACCAGAGGAAAAGGGTAGAGCCTGAGCCTCACCTCGCTCATTGACAAAGTAAACGGCCGACTGCCCCGACTCTATCTCGAAGGGGTTCTTTTCGCCCAGCGTGTAGATCCCTTCAGGTAGCGAAGGTGACTTAGGCTTCTCATCCTTGACATTGTAGAGAGACAGGACTATCTGCACATCGCCTGGATTGACTGGGTTCCCTGCTTGATTGGGGTCAGCATTAGATAGGTTAACGACATAGTTGGCAGTCTCGTCATCCTCTACAGAGTAGTAAGAGGCGAGTACTCTGTCTAGGAGTATCTGTGACTGTGACTGTCCCTGCTCACTCGTCTTCATTTGGAGAGGTGTAGCTGCAATCAGGCCCTTCTTGCTCTGCGCTACGACGTAGACCACATACTCGGTATCGCCCTTTAGGTTTTCCTCTTTGATGGTCTTCTCTTTATTAGCTTCGATCTGCTTACCCTTAGCCATGACCTCGTTATCCTTAGGCTTTGTAGCTGTAGCCTCTTGGCAGATGTATGCAACACGCTCTACAGCCTCCGAAGAGACCTTGAAGGTGACTGCATCTGCCGTCGCTTCGACAGCTATCGCACGAAGGGATGGTTCTGGCTCTAGGACTGTCTCACTCTTGTGACAGCTAGAGAGCGCAAAGAACGATAAGACTAGGAGAGCGAGTAGCTCCCTCACGATTGATTTTCTCATTGTTGCTTCTGTATAGTTAGTTGTTTGTAAAGTCAATTGTACCCCTAAACTGGCTTATGTAGTGTATCTGATCATCCTTGCCGATTAGGTCAAAGTCTATCGTATAGCCCCCCTCATCGATAGAGACCTGCACTTTAGAGCCTTCGGCAAATCGTACGTCCTTATTCTTTGGAGCGTAAAACGAGATTGTACTCTTTGGTGAGATTGTCATCGGAGCAACCACCTCACTGTAAGTGTAGGTGCCAGGCTGTAGCGTCTTGTCCTCAGGCTGCCCGTGAAAGTCGATAGTCATCTCTTGATGCCAATTCGTATCGTTGAACTTAATCATACTCTCGCCTGCCTTGAGGTCGTCTGGGGTCAAGACACGGGCTGCATCTGTGTCAAACTCGTACTCATCTTCCTTCTGCCCACCAATTAGGATACCATCCACCTTGCCCGTATAGGAGACTTGATACCTAGCACCACTCTCCAGCTCCAACTCTGCCGTTATGGTGTATTGATTCTTCGCTATGCTCACCTTTGCTGACCCCGCTTTTGCGCGGATCATAGAGTAGTCGGTGCCTATGAGTGCAGAGTAGTTAGAGATAGTACCCTCGGTACACTCTGTACTAAAGGTGTAGTCACCCTCTGGGAGCCACTTCTGAGCCTTGTGGTAAAAGTCTAATCGGAGTGTCAACCCCTCAGCACTAACTAGCGAAACCATCGTATTAGTATCTCCCGTCAGCTGGGCAGAGGCAGAGACTGCTGTGAAGGTGGAGACCAGTAGCTCGCTCCACTTGAGCGTTGTGGTCAGCTCGCTAAGGTAGCTCTTGCCATTGTCCCCCTGCAGATCCATAGTCATAGTGTACTGATCACTTTCGCCAGCGACCACGACCACACGACCGCCCGTTAGGGCTACCGTCTCTGATGATCCACTACTTAGGTCCATCACTGTGAGCTGACTACAAGACCCACAGATACTATTCGCCTCCTTACGCTCATTGACCTCATAAGTGCCACTAGGCAACTTATCACTGGCTGGATCGGCATAAAAGTCTAAGGTCATCGTCTCACTCCATGTATCATTGCTAAAGGAGATAAAGTAATGCCCTGGCTCTGTAGAGCGATCTGCCTGCACCTCCGCCTGTGTGAAGGTTAGGGTAGTAAACTCCTGTACGACAAACTTAAAGCTGTCTATCTTGCTAACGGGATAACGATGTGTCTTACCATCTTTAGTATGTATGACCATCTGCTGATCACTCTGTGCGAAGGTAGTGTGAGCTGTAGCTAGTGCTAGTAGCCCTAGGAGCATCACGAGGAGATAGTTTCGTCTCATAACTATATAGTGTTTGATCTGTTTTTTACTAAAGTGTGTCGCTCGAACCCTTGCGTAGCTTAGCTCACGCTACAACTATGGGAGGCTCTATTTTGCTTATGCAACAGTATATTTTCTTAAGCCTTTCCGCAAAGGTATGCAAAAATAAAATAGTACACAAGTGGTCTAATAAGAGCCCTAAACGTTTGACTAAAGCGCACATTCCAGTGTCAAGTGCAACACACTTACAAATGTAGGAAAAAAACTTCA
>URDQ01000020.1 GCA_900546675.1 uncultured Porphyromonas sp.
TTAGGGTGCGATCCATTTTTTGTAGGTATGAGTTGCATTTACTAATTGAATATACAGTATCGGAAGTATCGGAGCTAATCGGAAGGATCAGAGCCTTCGTTTAGACAGACCGTATCATGCTTAATTTGACGTATATACGAGTTCCAAAAAGAGTTCCCCTCTTGGGACTTTTCGGGTCCAACGGAGGAGTCCGGAATTTCCAAGGGTGGAAAACTTTTTTTCCAACGCTGGAAAGTTTTTGGGAACCTGTGCGAGCGGCACTTTTGCAACAGAGTTGCACCCATATAGCTCTACCTTTGCCTCCGTAACAGTACATCTATATCTTATGAAGAAGAAACTAATACGTATCATACTCACAGCCCTGCTACTCGTCGGGGCCTATATCGTGGAGCGCACCTGCGCACTCCCGATGTGGCAGCTACTCTTGGTCTACCTCGTGCCATACCTTATCATAGGGTATGACGTGCTCGGCGAGGCGGTCGAGGGAGTGGCGCATGGCGAACTCTTTGACGAGCACTTCCTTATGAGCATCGCTACCATCGGAGCGCTCTGCATAGGCTTCCTGCCGGGTGCCGAGGCGCAGTTCCCCGAGGCGGTCTTTGTGATGCTCTTCTTCCAGCTGGGCGAACTCTTCGAGGGGTATGCCGAGGGCAAGAGCCGTCGTGCCGTCTCCCACCTTCTCGAGATACGCCCCGACACGGCAAACGTGCTGCGTGACGGAGTCGAGCAGTCGGTCGCCCCTGAGGAGGTAGCTGTGGGCGAGACGATCATCATCAAGCCTGGCGAAAGGGTTCCGCTCGATGGCTTCATCATCGAGGGCTCCTCAGCACTCAATACGGTCGCACTAACGGGCGAAAGCGTACCCCGCAGCGTCACCATCGAGGACGAGGTGATGTCTGGCTGTGTCAACCTCTCGGGTCTACTCACCGTCCGTGTTGCCAAGACAGCGGGCGACTCCACCGCCTCTAAGATCATCGAGATGGTCGAGCACGCCACCGATCATAAGTCACGGAGCGAGACTTTCATACGTCGCTTCGCCCGTGTCTACACGCCTGTCGTAGTGATCGTGGCGCTCCTACTTGCCTTCATACCGCCACTCCTGACGGGTAGCTTCACTGACCACTTCGCCACCTGGCTGTACCGAGCATTGACCTTCCTAGTCATCTCCTGCCCCTGCGCTCTAGTCATCTCTATCCCGCTCTCCTTCTTTGCGGGTATCGGAGGCGCTTCACGGGCTGGTATCTTGGTCAAGGGGGCCAACTATATGGACGCTTTGGCAAAGGCGCGTGCCGTCCTTTTTGACAAAACAGGCACCCTGACTAAAGGCTCTTTTACCGCTAATGCGGTGCACCCAACCGCCTGCGAGGCGAACCACCTGCTGCACATGGTGGCTCACGTGGAGCGTCACTCCACACACCCGATCGCTACATCGCTACGTAACGCTTACCCCAACGAACAGGACGAATGCTCTATCGAAGAGGTCGAGGAGCTGGCTGGACGAGGAATCAAGGCTCGTGTCAACGGCTCCGAAGTTTACGTAGGTAACGTAGCGCTGATGGAGTCTATCGGGGCTAAGTGGCAGCCTTGCGACCAAGCGGGAACTATCGTGCATGCAGCTATCGACGGCAGCTATGCGGGACATATTGTTGTCTCGGACACCATCAAGGAGGAGTCTAAACAAACGATCGAAGAGCTGAGCCGCCTAGGCATCCGCCAGCTAGTTATGCTCACGGGCGACCACGAGGATGCAGCTCGTGAGGTGGCACAGCAGGTGGGCATCACCGAGTACTATGCGGATCTGCTCCCAGCGGACAAGTTGGCACGCCTCGAAGAGATTCTCCAGCAGCCAGCTCGTGGCACCGTCCTCTGCGTAGGCGACGGTATCAACGATGCGCCTGTCCTAGCGCGTGCCGATGTGGGTATCGCTATGGGTGGACTTGGCTCTGACGCTGCCATAGAGGCGGCCGACGTGGTCATTATGGACGACAACCCGCTCAAGATCGCTACCGCCATACGCATAGCACGTCGTACGGTCAGCATTGCACTCCAGAACGCTTGGTTTGCCATCGGTATCAAGGTATTGGTACTGCTCCTCGCATTGCTCGGTGTAGCCACTATGTGGATGGCAGTCTTCGCTGATGTAGGCGTGACCGTCCTCGCCGTACTCAACGCTATGCGCGCTTTGCGACCTGTCAAGTAAGCCGAGCTTCGTCTCACACCTATAAATAAATAGCCCTTTGTAAGGACGCAACGGACGCACGAGCCGTGCGTTCCTACAAAGGGTTACTCGTATCGATTTGATGCAGAGGACACACCTGACGTATAGTGATGAGACGTGCAACCCGCTGTAGGGACGCTCGGCTAGTATCGATTCGGAGGGCGTCCGTTGTAGAACGAAAGTTACAGCATCGTGGATTTAACGGGGACGGACGCTCGGACCGAGCGTCCCTACAAAGGGTTACACGTATCATCGTTACACGTATCGCTTTGATACAACGGACGACAAACATCGCTCACAACTTGCGACTTTTGTCTACCTTTGTGGCGATGAGAGCACTTTACCACATCATCTTACTGCTCTGCTTACTACTGCAGGGTAGCGTGCTGGCTCTACACAGTCAGACGACCGACACGACGGCAGTCGCGACACCCCATCGTGTGGCGCTCACGGGTTACGTCTTAGATCGCGATCGTGAGCCGATTGAGTTTGCCTCGGTGCGTGTCGAGGGAACGACCATCGGCACCTGGAGCGACCTGACGGGAGCTTACCGCTTGGAGCTAACCCCGACAACCGACAGCGTGGTGGTCACCTACAGCTCTATCGGTTATCAGACGGTGCGCCAAGTGTACCCACAGGGTATCTCACGAGACATACACTTTAACCCGATGCTGGGTGAGAGTGCTACCGCCTTGGGTACCGTGACGGTGCGAGGCGAGGCTCGTCCGCCCAGTATGGAGCGGATCACGACTCAGACGCTCGCTATGGAGGCTTCGCCGACACGTAGCATCGAGTCGATGGTGGCGACCTATGCGGGGGTCACACAGCACAACGAGCTGAGCACGCAGTACAATGTACGTGGGGGAAGCTTCGATGAGAACCTCGTCTACGTTAACGGCATCGAGGTGTACCGCCCACTATTGGTGCGCTCTGCGGAGCAAGAGGGCCTGAGCTTTGTCAATACCGATCTAGTGGATCGGGTTTACTTTTCGGCTGGAGCTTTCGATGCACACTATGGCGACCGACTCTCCTCAGTCCTAGACATACAGTACAAGCGTCCCACGGAGCTCGAGGGCGCTGTCTCCCTAGGGTTGATGAACAATAGTCTCTACGTGGGAGGTAAGCATGGGCGCTTCACCCATGTCACAGGTCTCCGAACGCGCACCACGCAGCAGCTGCTCTCTAAGATGGAGACCCGTGGCGAGTACAACCCCTTCTACGCCGATGCGCAGACCTATCTGACCTACACCTTTAATGATCGCTGGCGCATCGAGGGCATCGGCTACTACTCCTGGACGCAGTATCGCTTTCGTCCGCAGCAGCGTGAGACAACTATCGGCTCCCTGCAAAACGCTAAGCACTTTACCGTCTATTTCGATGGACAGGAGCGGGATCGCTTCTCCACCCTCTTTGGTGCCTTGACGCTACACTGGCGCCCCAGCAGTCGAGGCGCACATAGGCTAGACCTGAGCCTCTACAACAGCCACGAGCGGGAGAGTTACGACATAACGGGTGCTTACTATCTGCAGAAGGAGGCTGACCCAACGACTGGTGGAGAAGAGCAGGAGCTTCTCGCCACGGGCGTCAACCATGAGCATGCCCGCAACCTACTTCGTTACTCGGTCGCTGCGCTCGCTTATAGTGGCAACCAGCGTCTCAGCGAGACGCATCGCCTTATGTGGGGTGCGGAGCTACGTGGCGAGCAGATAGCGGACTACATCTCTGAGTGGGTCAAGCTCGACTCGGCGGGCTACAACCTGCCACGTGATCCCAATCTGATCAAGATGCAGAGCAATCTCTACTCCAACGTCTCGCTGCGCTCGGCTCGTGCCTCGCTCTACCTGCAAGATGAGATGCAGTGGCAGACACCCTCGGGGAGCTATCATCTGACGGCTGGCGTGCGGGGAAGCTTTTGGTCGTTCAATAAGAAAGCAGACTTCTCGCCTCGTCTGGTCGCTTCGTGGCGACCGAAGGAGCTGTCCGACCTCTTAGTGAGAGCTTCCGGAGGGCTTTACTACCAAAGCCCCTTTTACAAGGAGATACGTATCATCGAGGCTGACGCTATGGGCAATCAGTCTGTACAGCTCAACGATCAGGTGCGTTCGCAAGGATCAGCACAAGCCTTGGTCGGTGTGGACTACAACTTCCTCGTGGCGGATCGCAAGTTTCGCCTTACCGCCGAGGGCTACTACAAGCATCTCTTTCGCATCAATCCCTACTACGTGGACAATGTCAAGCAACGCTACCTAGGTCAAAACCTCGGCACCGGCTACATCGTCGGGCTAGATGTCAAGCTCTTTGGGGAGTTTGTCCCAGATGTAGACTCGTGGCTTACTGGCTCGCTGATGCGCGGACGGCAGACCATCGAGGGGTATGGCGAGATGCCACTACCACACGTGCCAGACTACAACTTGTCACTCTTCTTCCAGGACTACTTCCCTGGTTACAAGCGTATCACGCTCAGCTTGCGTGGTGTGCTGACGGGGGGACTCCCACAGCTCAACGCTGCCGAGGGCTTTGGACGCCCCCTTTTCCGTGGTACCCCCTACAAGCGTGTCGACATCGGTATGCAGTACACGCTGTGGGATCGTGCGGAGGCACAGCCTGGTGCGAGGCGCTGGCTACAAGCGCTCAGCAAGGTATCTATCGGGGTGAATGTCTTCAACCTCTTTGATATGACCAATATCGGCTCTTACTACTGGCTCTCGGACGCTTACCGCAACCAGTACGCAGTGCCCAACTACCTGACAGGACGCCAGTACGACGCCTCGCTCATCGTCCGCTTCTAATTCGTTGAGGAATAACGGAACGAGTAGCCCGTTGTAGGTGTAGCCCTTTGTAGGGACGCACAGCTCGGACGCAGACCGTCGGTGCGTCCGTTGTATCAAAGGTTACAGCATCGTGTTTTTAACGGGGACGGACGCCCTCCCACTAGATACTATCCGAGCGTCCCTACAGGAGTCGTCTTGCCCTTCTATAACGGACGGTCCGTTGTATCAAAGGTTACAGCGTCAGGGTTTTAACGGGGACGGACGCCCTCCCACTAGATACTATCCGAGCGTCCCTACATTATTCGTCACGAGCCGTGTGTCCGTATGGATCGTTACACTTGATATTTGTGGCAGTGGGGGCTAAAGGAGTCCCTCTTGGCGAAGGCGGTCACGCACTTCGCTGGCGGAGGTGTAGCGCTCGATCTGCTCGATGAGCTGGCGCAGCTCGACAAGTTCGTCGCGCACCGCTTTGAGCTGAGCGATCGCCTCGGCACGCTGCTCCGCCTCTTGGGGATTGTGGCGGAGGGTTGCTTTGGCACCATCGATCGTCAGGTTGGACTCTCGTAGCAGGTGACGGATCAGCTGCAATTCGCGCAGATTATCCTGCGAGTACTTGAGTCGTCCTGTGCTGCTACGATGCACCTGCACGGCAAAGGTGTCGACCCAGTAGCGCACCGTCGACTGCGCCTCCTCGAGCATGTCGGCCACCTCTCGGTGAGAGTAGTAGAGCTTTTTGCTGTCCATAGGGTCTTACGCTTTGCGGGGGGAGAGCTTCTCCTTGAGGTAGTGACCCGTGATCGAGTCGGGACAGGCGGCCACTTCTTCGGGCGTGCCAGCCACCACGAGCTGTCCACCCTTGTCGCCCCCATCGGGCCCTAGGTCGATGATGTAGTCGGCGCTCTTGATCACCTCCATATTGTGCTCGATGATCAGCACCGAGTGCCCCTGGTCGATCAAGTCACGGAAGGCGGCGAGGAGCGTAGATATGTCGTGAAAGTGTAGCCCCGTGGTCGGCTCATCGAAGACGAAGAGCGTGTGGGGCTCGTGGTCACGACCCAGGTAGTAGGCGAGCTTGAGGCGCTGGTTCTCACCGCCTGAGAGCGTCGAGCTGTTTTGCCCTAGCTGTAGGTAACCTAGGCCGACACGCTGCAACCCCTCGAGGAGACGAATGATCGAGGTAGTCTGGTCGGCTGGGTACTTGGTAAAGAATTCTATCGCTTGGTCCACCGTCATCTCCAGCAGGTCGTAAATGTTGACTCCGTGGTAGGTCACCTCGAGGATATTCTTCTGAAAGCGCTTCCCCTCGCAAGCGTCACACACCAAGGTGATGTCCGTCATAAACTGCATCGGCACCTCGACGACGCCATCGCCCTTGCACACTTCGCAGCGTCCGCCCTCCTTATTAAAAGAGAAGAAGTAAGGTTTGTAGCCCATCTGCTTTGCCAAAGGCTGCTCAGCGTACAATTCGCGGATCGGCGTAAAGGCATCTATGTAGGTGACCGGATTGGAGCGCGAACTGCGTCCCACGCTGTTTTGGTCCACGTAGAGGACCTGCTCCACAAGGTCAACGTCTCCCGTCAGCATACGGCTCTGCGTCTCCCGAGGACGTGCATTGATGATGCGCTGTAGCTCCTCCACAAGAAGGTCGGAGATGAGGGTACTCTTGCCCGAACCGCTCACGCCCGTGACCACCGTCATGTTAAAAAGCGGTATGTCCACGTCGAAGCCCTTCAGATTGTTCTTATGCACCCGGTGCATCGTCAGCTTGCGCTTCACCGGGCGACGATGCTTGGGTACGGGTATCTCCTCGCGCCCTGTCAGATAAGCCGCCGTGTAGCCTGGTGTCTCGGGCGTTATGTCGCTCGGCTTGCCGTGGTAGATCACCTCGCCACCGAGACGACCCGCATCAAGCCCCATATCAATCAGGTAGTCGGCCGCACGTATCGTCAGCTCGTCATGCTCCACGACGATGACCGTGTTGCCCTGGTCCCGTAGCTCCTTGATGACCGCAATCAGCCGATCGGTGTCACGATCGTGCAGTCCGATGCTCGGCTCGTCGAGTATGTACATCGAGCCGACGAGGCTATTGCCCAGACGTGTCGCTAGGTTGATGCGCTGGCTCTCACCGCCCGAGAGCGTGTTAGAGCGTCTGTCTAGGGTCAGGTAACCGAGCCCCACACCGTCTAGTGTGCGTAGTCGGTTGCGGATCTCCTTGAGCGGACTCTCCGCTATCTTCGCCTCCTCGGGGTTCTCTAGCTCTTGGGCAAAGAAGGTCAATGCCTCACGGATCGACATTTGCCCAATCTGATGAAAGTTCTTGCCCATATAGGTAAAGAGCAAGGCATCCTCCTTGAGTCTACCTCCGTGGCAGGCGTAGCACTCGCTCTTGCCCCGATAATGCGCCAGACGCACACGGTTTTGGATCTTGTAAACGTCCTTCTGGAGCATAGCGAAGTAGTCATCGATGCCGTAGAGCGTTCCTTTGCCCCAGCCTCCGCCTTCGTGTCCGTGCCAAAGTAGGTCACGCTGCTCCTGTGTGAGCTCAGCGTAGGGCGTGTGGATAGGGAAGTCAAAGCGCTTCGCCTCGTGCATGAAAGCTTTTGCCCACTCGGAAGACTTAGCCCCGCGCCAGCAAT
Source organism: uncultured Porphyromonas sp. (assembly GCA_900546675.1). Classification (GTDB taxonomy): domain Bacteria; phylum Bacteroidota; class Bacteroidia; order Bacteroidales; family Porphyromonadaceae; genus Porphyromonas. Next base: position 7,626 of record URDQ01000020.1, read on the forward strand.
CCACGCATCCCTCGTAGAGCGAGAGGCTGTCGTCGGGGATCACACGCTCAGGGTCAATGCCGAGGATCGAGCCAAAGCCTCCGCAGACGGTGCAGGCACCCGCAGGGCTGTTGAAGTTAAAGAGGTCTGGCGTAGGCTCCGTAAAGGTCCGCCCATCCGCCTCAAAGCGTGCGCTAAAGTTGCGCCTGCCCTCGCTGCTCCACGCTCCCTCGCTATCTTGCCAACGGAGGGCGCAGGTCTCCCGACCCTCGTAGAGCGCTATCTCGATAGAGTCTCCGAGACGCGACTCGTAGCTATCGTCGCCCGTGCGGACGGTCAGTCGATCTACGATCAACTGCACCTGCTTCGCCTCACGCAGCTCCTTATTGCTCACATCTTCGATACGATAGATGGTGTCGTCGATGAGGACACGGTTGTACCCTTGCCCCTGGAGGAGCATCAGATGCTCGATGAGACGTCGCCCCTCAGGCGGATAGAGATCTGCTAGGATGTAGAGCTTGCTATCGGTCGGGATCTGGTGTGCCGCCTCGACAACGTCGGCAGCGGTGTGCCGCTTGACCAGCTCGCCACTGATAGGCGAGTAGAGCTTGCCCACACGAGCCATCAAGACACGCAGGTAGTCATCGATCTCTGAGGAGGTGCCGACGGTAGAGCGTGGGTTGCGACTGACCACCCGCTGCTCGATAGCGACGGCTGGCGGCAGGTTTTTGATCTGGTCGCACTCAGGCTTCTTCATACGCATAAGAAACTGCCGTGCGTACGACGACAGACTATCCACATAGCGGCGCTGCCCCTCAGCGTAGAGCGTGTCGAAGGCGAGCGAACTCTTGCCCGAGCCACTCACGCCCGTGATCACGACCAGCTCCCCACGAGGTATGTCGAGGTCTATACCTTTGAGGTTGTTGACACGGCAACCACGGACTATAATATCATTGAGGGGACTCCTTTTCATAGCTACTCTTTTTATCAGAGCAAAGATACGAAATTAGAGGTTAGACCTTAGAAGTTAGAAATTAGAAGCTAGAGGTCGGGAAGGTGCGGAGTGCTAGTGCTTCTAGGGTCTAATCTCTAATATCTAACCTCTAACCTCTAGAACCCACGAGATGCCACAGCTCACGTACCCAGAGGACGAGCGAGGAGCCGACGAAGATGATGACCCAGTCGATAAGCTTGAGGCCCGTCACGTTGAAGAACTGCTGTAGCCCTGGCACCTCGACCATCGCTATCTGACCTATGAGGATGATCGCAACGATGGTGAGCAGCCCACGGCACCCCTCGAAGTGAAGCGCACTGCGTCCCGTCTCGAAGGCACGCGCATTGAAGAGGTAGAAGAAGTGGGTCATCACGAAGATCGTGAAGAGGAGCGTCTGCTCGTATGCTGAGACATGACCCTTAGGGCCGAGCTGCACACCGAGCAGGCCGGTCAGCTGCGTCACATCAGTGCGCTGGAAGATATAGAGTAGCACCAGTAGCATCGCAAAGAAGAAGACACCCACACCGATGATCTCACGCAGCATCGGTCTGTTGAGTATGAAAGCATTGCGGTCTCGTGGCTTCTCCTGCATCACGCTCTCAGAGGGCGGTAGCGAGGCAAGCGCCATAGCCGCAAAGGTGTCCATAATCAGGTTAATCCAAAGCATCTGTGTGACAGTCAGCGGGGACTCCGTACCCATAAAGGCTCCGCAGAGAACCAGTAGACAGGCGGTCACATTGACCGTCAACTGGAAGAGGAGGAAGCGCTGAATGTTTTGATAAAGTGAGCGTCCCCACATGACCGCCTTGCCGATACTACTAAAGGAGTTGTCGATGATCGTAATGTCCGAAGCCTCCTTGGCGACGCTTGTGCCATCGCCCATCGAGAGTCCCACATGAGCCGCACGTAGCGCTGGTGCATCGTTCGTCCCGTCGCCCGTGACAGCCACCACGTGACCGCTACTCTGGAGCGCCTCCACGAGTCGCTTCTTGTCCATCGGACGAGCCCGAGAGATGATCTTCAGTTCGTTGACACGTGCTAGGAGCTCTTCGTCAGATAGCGTCGCAAAGTCTGGGCCCGTGATGATGCTATGCGCCCCATCACGGCTGTCGTCCCACAGCCCGATCTGACGAGCTATCTCACGTGCCGTACCAGAGGTATCGCCCGTGACCACCTTCACATTGATCCCCGCATCGATACACTCCTGCACTGCTGCAGGCACCTCCACACGGACAGGGTCAGCGATGGCCACTACACCGACGAAGTGAAGCTTGCTGGCGGTCAATAGACCCGATTCAATCACCGAGTCACCCTCCTCGACCAACTGGTAGGCGAAGCCTAGCGTACGCATAGCGCGACGCTGATACTCGGCCAACTGCTGCTCTAGCTCCTCACGGCTGACGGCCGACTCAGCGCATAGGTCGAAGACGATCTCGGGTGCTCCTTTAATATAGAGTACCCGCTTGCCTGGCAGTGCAGGCGATGCGACGAGTGTCGCCATATACTTACGCTCTGTGGAGAAAGGCACCTCAGCCACCGTCTCCGCATCTTCTCGCAGAGAGCGATAGTCTACGCCCTGACTATAAAGCCATAGGAGTAGCGCCCCCTCGGTCGGGTTGCCCAGCACCTGTGGGTTGGCGGGATCAGAGAGATCGAGCGAAGCGGTTGAGTTGACCGCAATGCCCTCGTGAAGTAGTGCGTGCGGGGTGTCTCCGTAGAGCTTCATCTCATCGACACTCATCTGGTTTTGCGTTAGCGTACCAGTCTTGTCGGTGCAGATGACAGTCGTCGCGCCCATCGTCTCGCAGGCGTGCATCTTGCGCACCAGGTTGTTGGTTCGTAGCATACGACGCATACTATAGGCCAAGCTCAGGGTCACCGCCATCGGCAAGCCCTCTGGCACCGCCACGACGATGAGCGTCACCGCAATCATCAAGGTCTGCAAGATGTAGGCAAAGAACGGTGTCGCCTGCTCTAGAGAGCCAAAGAGGTCGGTGCCATTGGCGACAAGGTAGGCGATGATACGCCCCACCACGATGAGGGCTGCGATGCCGTAGCTCACCCTCGTGACCCATCGACCCAGCCCATCGAGCTGTTCGCTGAGCGGTGTCTTGACATCGTCCTCAATTTGGACCGCTTCAAACACCTTGCCCTGCTCCGTCTTGTCGCCCACAGCGAGAACTTTGCAAATTCCGTGCCCCTCCATCACTTTAGTTCCTTTCATCACCTGATCGGTGGGGTAGGTGGCACTTTTGTCAAATTCCTCTGGGTGAACGCTCTTGTTGCATATAGGCTCGCCCGTGAGGGTCGACTCGTCCATCTGTAGCATCGTCGCCTCGAGCAGCTGGCAGTCGGCCGGCACCTCCTCGCCAGTGCCTAGGCGTACGATGTCGCCCACGACCACCTCACGGCGTGGCACCTGCGTCACGTTGCCATTGCGGATGAGGGTCACCAGCTCATCGTCATGCACCTGATTGAGGATCGTGAACTCCTTGTCTGCCTGTAGCTCAAAGTAAAAGGCAAGCCCCGTAGCGAGCAAGATAGCCACGAAGATACCCACTGGCTCGAAGAAGACCTCGGCACCCTCGCCCAGCCTAAAGTACTCGTAGCAGGAGATGCCGATAGAGAGTCCGCCTGCAATCAGCAAGATGATGATGAGCGGATCGGCAAACTTCTCCAAGAACTGCCGCCATAGCGGAGCTTTCTTAGGAGGTGTCAATACATTTGCGCCATGCACCTTGCGGCTCTCCAGAACTTGCGCATCCGTTAGTCCTGTATAGTGGTGTCTTTCTTCCATTAGTCAGTGTGTGTCTTACAAAAGTACGAAAAAAAGCCTCGCCCCCTAAGCTGTCTGCTTAGAGAGGCGAGGCTTCTTATTATAGTAGGTGAAGGGTTTACTTCAGTACCTCATCAAGAAGAGCGTCATCCACAAGGTAGGGGATGGTGATGTGGTAGAGGTCGGAGTGCTCCTCGTTGAACTCGCGAGAGGTAGACAGTGCGTTCTCATTGCGAGCCCAAGCACGGCGAGCTACACCGCCCATCACGTCCCACGTCATAGCCTGACGGAGGATCTCGTCGACACGACGGCTACCATCGAGGACCATACCAAAGCCACCGTTGATCGCCTTACCGATACCGACGCCACCGCCATTGTGCAGAGCGACGAGGCTCATACCACGAGCGCAGTTGCCCGCAAAGCACTGGACAGCCATGTCGGCCATCACGTTACTACCGTCACGTATGTTAGACGTCTCACGGAAGGGGCTATCCGTACCGCTCACATCGTGGTGGTCACGACCTATCATGATCGGACCGACCTCGCCACGACGTACCATATCGTTGAACTTGAGAGCGATCTTCAGACGACCCGCAGCATCCTGGTAGAGGATACGCGCCTCGGTACCGACGACGAGCTGATTCTTCTCAGCGTCACGTATCCATATGTAGTTGTCACGATCCTGCTCGCGACGATCTGGATCGATGCACTCCATAGCAGCGTGATCGGTCTTGATCAGATCCTCATGGTCGTGGCTGAGGCATACCCAGCGGAAGGGACCATAGCCGTAGTCAAAGAGCTCAGGACCCATAATGTCCTCTACGTAGCTAGGCCAGATGAAGCCATCCTTGTCGTCTACGCCATTGCGTGAGATCTCCTGAATGCCCGCATCAAAGCAAGCCTTCATAAAGGCATTACCATAGTCAAAGAAGTAAGTGCCACGAGCTACAAGCGCCTTGATCGCCTCGTAGTGACGGTGCAGACCCTTGTCCACCTCCTGGCAGAAACGCTCTCTGTCGTGTGCTAGTAGGTCGGTGCGCTCCTCAAAGGTGAGCGATACAGGGCAGTAACCACCCTCGTAGACAGCGTGACAGCTCGTTTGGTCGGAGAGCAGGTCAATGTGTACATTATTCTTGACGCAGTGCTCCAGCAGGTCGACCACATTACCGTGGTAAGCTATAGAGCAAGGCTCACCCGCCTTCATACCCTCCTCAGCAAGCTTGAGCGCCTCGGGGATCGTCTTGGCAATATGCTTCACCCAGCCCTGGTTGTAGCGGGTCATAATACGAGACATATCCACCTCAGCGATAATCGAGGTAGCTCCAGCGATATCGGCAGCCTTAGGCTGTGCACCACTCATACCACCTAGACCGGAGGAGACAAAGAGCTTGCCAGCTAGGTTGCCACCGCTCGGGATATGTAGCTGCTGACGACCAGCGTTGAGCAGCGTATTGAACGTACCGTGTACGATACCTTGTGGCCCGATGTACATCCATCCACCAGCAGTCATCTGACCATAGTTAGCGACACCCATCTGAGCAGCTATCTCCCAGTCCTTGATATTGTCATAGAGACCGACCATCATCGAGTTGGTGATGATGACACGAGGTGCTGAGGGGTGCGAAGCGAAGAGACCCAGTGGGTGTCCGCTCTCGATGACTAGCGTCTGATCCTGTGTGAGCTCCTCGAGATACTTCATAATGAGGCGATACTGGAGCCAGTTTTGACACACCTGACCTGTCTCACCGTAAGTTACTAGCTCATATGGGTAGAGCGCTACAGCGTGTGAGAGGTTGTTGTGGATCATCACCTGGAAGGCCTTACCCTCGATACACTTACCCTTGTAGCTATCGATAGGGCCCGCCTTGAGGTCACCCTCGGGGCGATAGCGATAAGCGTAGATCTTACCACGCTCCTTAAGCTCCTTGAGGAACTCCGGTGCTAGCTCAGCGTGTAGCTCCTTAGGTACATAGCGTAGCGCATTCTGCAGTGCCACACGTGTTTGTGCAGGGGTCAAGCTGTAGCCCCTATCTGGTGCTCGACGGATGCCCTCCTCAAAGGCAGGGTACTTGGGCAGAGAAGCATCGAGCGTGAACTTACAGGTTCTCTTCATACTTACAGGTTATTAACTAAATTCGTATTGCACAAAGATACTAAAAACTCGCCGATACAGCGACACGACAGCGACACAATAATCTTCATCTTACACCTTGATGATACGCCCTCCACGTGGGAAATCGCAGATCTCTACGTGGATATTTTTTATTTCCCACGTAGGCGAGAAATAAAACTTCGGAGGAATCAAATGAAACTTCGGAGGAAATGTTTCTCGCCCACGTGGCGAATTTTCGTTCTTCACGTGGATACTGACGATTTTCCACGTGGAGATTGTTGATTTACTCAACAGGTTCTTTTTGTTTAAGTAAAGCAAACCTTCCAAACTCGCTATATAAGCAGAAAAGCTCAGAAGGTGTCAATAAATCCCCGTATAGAGTTTTATCGTATCAATGAATTGCTATTGCGTACTAAATAAATAATTACTACCTTTGCTCGCGATGGGTACAGAAATGTACATAGCAACAAATAGATAATCCTAACCAACTAAAACTCAAAAACGATGAATTACCGACTACTTATTGCCACGCTGGTAGCCCTCCTTGGGATGGCTATTTATGCGCCGCTATCGGCTCAAGAGGCTGCCAAGGGAAATGTCATTACCTTGAAGCTCACAGAGCTTCCAACCAACGATGATGACGAGCCTATGCCACTCTCACTAAGCATACAGGGTGAGGGTGAGATAACCTTCGAGGGGCTTTCGGAGGCTTATGCTGCCGACCGTACCTCCTACACACCCACCGAGCTGGAGATCAAGATCTATGGTGCTGTCACTGCGATGGAGTGCGAGTATGTCAGCGTACTCTCTGCCATAGACATCACCAGCTCCAAGACGATCGAAAAGCTTAGCGTCAGAAATAGTAGCTTGACAGATCTACAAGCTAAGAATGTCACCTCGCTTAAAGAGCTAAACTGCGCCTACAGTTCGCTGCCTGCACTAGATCTAACGGGCTGCACAAGCCTAAAGACCTTGGCGGGAAATGCTTGTATGAAGCTCCAGCGTGTCACCCTCGCAGGGTGCACAGCACTTGAGGAGCTAGAACTCCAAAACAGCGGGGTAACAGAACTAGACATAACGGGTCTAGTCAATCTGAAGAGCATAAACGTAGCTCGCAATCCTGTGAAGGAGCTTAATCTAAAGGGTATGAGCCAGCTCACTATGCTAGACTGTATGCAGGCAGAGGTCACCACACTAGATCTCTCAGACTGCGTCGCTCTAGAGGACCTCACAGCTAGCTCTTGTCTTAAGCTTGCGACGGTAAAGCTACCTAAGTCTGACAATCTAAAGTATATCTACCTACAGGAGTCTCAGATAGAGGAGATAGATCTATCTGGTCATACCGCACTTGTTCAGGTCTACCTAGAGCGCTGTAAGAAACTCTCCAAGGTGACCGCAGCCAATTGCCCCAACCTAAAGCTACTCAGCTTGCACCTCTGTGCACTCCCAGCAGAGACGACACTGGCTCTTGTAGAGGATTTGGCAGATCATGGTGCCGACTACAATGCGACGTCACCGGCTTACAAGATCTTTGCTCTGGGGACCAAGGTTACATACCAGGAGGGCAACGTATGGACTCCCAAGGCTGCTAGTGTAGCTAGACGCAAGGGCTGGGCACTATTTAGCAAGAATGAGGACGAGTATGGAGAGCCTACACCAGTCTTCGAGTATGCTAAGGTTACCATTGAAGAGACCGAGCACGGGACGGTAGCTCTAGAGGGCTACGACAAGGAGGACTGGGCCTTTATGCCACAAGGTGAGACCTACAAGGTGGTCGCTACACCTGAGGAGGGCTATGAGCTACAGGAGCTCAAGGTCAATGACGACGATATTCTAGAGGATCTAGAGTTTCAGCTATTTGAGGATAGCAAGATCACGGCTACCTTTGCAAAGGGTGGTGGCTCAGGCTCAGCAACCGCTTACGAGTATTACCTAACGAAGGTGGAGCCTACGGTCGCTACAGCTACTGTCTACACCTACGGCTATGATGAAAACAAGAACTGGGTATCCCGCACCTCTATGAAGAGCGATGGAACCGTCGAGTCTCGCAACGACATACGATATGATGAGGAGGGACGTATATCAGACATTGACATCACGCTCGCTTACGACAATGGCAAGCCTAGTATGTTTACACACTATACTTACGATGATCAGGGTCGTATGGTAAGACGTCAGATGAAGCTCTTCGACAAAGACATGGCTGATACCAAGATCGCCTACCGTCCCGATGGACAGATAGACTATTGGGCAGAGCTAAGTGCCAATGTGATGAATGATTACATCTACAACGACAAGGGGCAGCTTATCGAGGAGCAGTTTGGAGCGGCAACAGGACTAGACACTGATCACCCCACAGTGTCGACACCCACAGGCAAGACTTTCTACAGTTACAACGACAAGGGACAGAAGTCTGAGGTCAAGTATGCTGGCACTCAGACCAAGTGGCTCTACATAAAGGGTGAGCAGTACACGTGGAATGAGCAGGGACTGATGTCTAGCGTCAAAGCGATAAACTATACCTATAATCAAGGTGAGACCGATCCTGAGAAGGGTAAGCCTAATCCTGTCTTCGAGCTACGCTATCAGTACGACGACAAGGCTCAGACCAAGGTCTTCTGGCCTATGCTACCTCTTACAGAGGAAAACGGAGGCTTCGGCGAGTTTAGCTATGACCTCAAGGGTTACTGCACGAAGGCCGAGCACTGGCTACTATCCTATGGTGATCCGAAGCACACCTTCGACTTTATTTACGTCTTTGAGGCTTCACCACGTCACCTCCAGGAGCTAGTAGAGAGAGGTACGACGACGGTTCAGTACGCTTACGGTACGATCACTGCTGAGGGCGCAGCCCTAGAGGGACTTCAGGTATACGACACCACGGGTCAGCTACTCCGTGACTACCGCACAGCTCCTTGCCAGCGCATCGATATGGGCGTCTCTGAGCTACCTGACGGACTATACATCGTTCGCACCATCTCATCTGACAGCACACAGACTGACAAGGTGGTCATAACACAATAAGCAGGACACACTATGCTTCACTCTTTCATAAGGCGAGGACTCATGACTATGCTCATGGGCCTCGCCCTATGCTCTTTACAGAGCTATGCAGCTTCTCGCATCCTATTTACCACGGCTCTGCCAGTAGGATCGACGATCACACTCACCATCTCGGCCGATGGTGCAGTAACGGCGCAAGGCTTAGCAGGAGATATCCTCGCTGATGGTCAGCCACACAGCTACACCATCGAGAGTGCTGACGTGAAGCTCTCAGGAGCCATCACGGCTATCACACTCTCTCACCAAAAGCTCTCGGCACTGGACGTACGTCAGGCCAAAGAGCTAGCCGAGCTACGTTGTGACAATAACAACCTCACCGAGCTCAACATCGCTTACTCCAAGGCTCTCCAGCGTCTTGACTGTACTTACAACCAGCTAGAGCGTCTCGACATACCCAAAGTATCGCTACTCAAAGAGCTACGTCTCAAGGGCAACTACGTCAAGAGCCTAGCCCTCGACAGATGCTCCGAGCTTGAGATCCTAGACTACTCAGACAACTACTACCCCTCATCAGTAGATCTGAGCAAATGTACGAAGCTACAACAGCTAGATGTGGCGAAAAACAAGATTCGCTCGCTCGATCTGACACAAAACGGGGCTTTGCGCACCCTCTCTTGTGGAGACAACGAGATCACCGCCCTAGATGTCGCACACCTGGTCTCGCTAGAGCATCTCTCCGTATCAAATGACTTTGATCTCGAGACATTGACCCTAGGAGAACACCCTAAGTTGCTCTTCCTAGACATCTACGGCACGAAGGTGCAGAGCCTTGATCTAGCTAAGTATCCACTACTCGAGGAGCTCTCCTGCGCTTATGCCAAGCTCACGAGCCTAGACCTCTCGCACAGCAAGCAGCTACGCAGACTGAGCTGTAGCAAAAACCCCTTCAGGGGACTAGACGTGTCTCACTGCCCACTACTCGAAGAACTCAGCTGTGGAGACCTGGAGATAGCTTCGATAGACCTAAGCAACAATCCCAAGCTCATCTCCCTGCAGATGGGACACAACAACCTCTCGCAGCTCGACCTCTCTAAGCAGAAAGAACTCAAGGTGCTTTATCTCTTTAATAATAACCTCACCAAGCTGGATCTCTCCGCACAGACTCACCTAGAGGAGCTACGATGTAATAACAATATGCTCACCGAGATCACCCTTGCAGTTGGAGTGCCACTGAGTAAAGTGGAGATCTACGACAATCAGATCAAAGAGTCTCAGATGGCTCAGATCGTTGCCAAACTACCTGATCGCACAAGGCGCACGAGAGGACTCTTTAAGGTGATCAATACGCCTAGCCAGACGGAGGGTAATGTTTGCACTAAAGCGCTTGTGGATCAAGCGCTAGGCAAGTATTGGCGCGTGGTAGACTATGCTGACTTTGCCGACTTTGGCAAGGGGCTTGACTATCGTGGCTCTGATGCTCCCGAGCTGGGCGAGGGTATGATCAAGCTCACCTTTGACAAGGCGGGCAGCACCATACAGCTCACCGTCGGCGTGCTCGGCGAGATGCAAGTCACTGGCACCACCGAACCTGTCGTCAGCTCGAAGGATCCTATTTCCTACACCCTCGAGGGCACAGAGCTAACCCTCCGTGGTGACATCTACAGACTGATCGTCAGCGGAGCCGCTATTAAGGGGGTAGAGCTTACCAAGGCGCAATATCTCCGAGAACTCGAGCTACACGACTATCAGCCCGCAACGATTCAGCTGACTGACCTGCCACACCTCGTGACACTCAGACTACACGGCAATCAGCTCACAGACATCCAGCTGAGTGGCACGCCTCTGCTGAACCTCCTCTCCTGCTACGGCAACAAGCTAACCGTCGAGGCGGGTAAGAAGATTATCTCAAGCTTGCCCAAGCGACTTGAAGAGGAGAAAGCGACGATCCTTTGGCTCAACAGTCAGGGAGAAGGCGCTGACAACGCATTCCAGGAGGAGCTCCTCTACCTCGCTCACGCACAGGGCTGGGAGATGAGCGACTACATCGGAGGCACTAGTGGAGACACGGGAGTACCTATCGGCTTCCCGATAGCCAACGAGCCTCTCTTGGCACCTACGACCGAGTCGGCACTGCAAGTGTGCGTGACACTGGATATGCTACATATCACTACTGCACCAGACACTCCGATCGCACTCTATGACATAACGGGTCAGCTACTGCTGCAGAGTCAGTCTGACGCCGATGGACTATGCGACATACCGCTAGTAGCCCTCACAGAGGGACTCTACATCGTCGCCACACCAGCTGAGTCGGTCAAGTGTCTCATTCCTTAAGAGAGAACAATGATTGAAACTAACCAACCAACCAAACAATCACATGAATCAATTTTTCAGATTTACGATCAGCCTCTTGCTCCTGACGGCACTTGCCGTAGGAGCTAAGGCGCAAGACTATGGCATAGAGATCGGCGGCACGCCCGTGACCTCTAGCAATGCTGCTTCTATTTGGACTGGTAGTGGTGACGGGGAGCAGGGGAAGATATCCTTTGACCCTACGACACGAGTACTCACGCTCGACAATGTGCGCATGAACTGCACGGGCAATACCGAGAGTATCTACATCCACGAGGGGACTCCAGAGGTGACGATCCTGCTGAAGGGTACCAACGTCCTGAAGCATCACCTAGGACGTATCTCTCTCGAGGGGCAGAAGGTCATCATCACAGGTAAGGGTGGATCCCTCCGCTGCACTGCCAAGGGGGTCGCTTGTTACATTGACAACGGGTGTCAGCTTGTTGTCCAGGGAGGCTGCACCGTCGATGTCGAGGGTGACTACGGCATCACGGGTGGTGGATATGGTGAGCGCACCTCTCTAACCATCGATGGAGAGGACGGTACTGTCTTCAAGGCAAAGGGTGGCAATATGCCCTCTATGTCGGACCTCGGCAATATCTACCTCAGAAACTGCGTCATCGTAGAGCCTTACGGAGCTAAAGTCGATGGTGGTGAAGTCGTGATAGATGGAGATCCCATCTCGGATCAGATCATCATCAAGAAAGTCTCTAGCGACTACGACATCAAGGTCAATGGAGTTGCCATCACCCCAGAGAATGCGGCTGACGTCTTAGGCGATCAAACGGTTACCTACAAGAAGAAGTACGCTACACTCATCCTCACGAATAGTCATATCGAGGCTAAGGGCATACCTGCCATCGAGGCAAAGACACCTGTCTACATCACGCTCGTAGGAGAAAACAAGATCTCCTCCGACAGCGACACAGCCCTCCTGCTAGGTGGTGAGGAGTCGATGATCCACGGGAACGGATCTCTCGAGGTAAGCGCTCCTGCTGGCACAGCTATCGAAGTAAAGGGGAGTCTTAAGATCCAGGGTGTCAACTGTACTGCTACAGGACTTCATACGCTACATGGAGACAAGGAGACCGCTAGACTCACCATCGAAGATTCACGCCTCGCCCTAGACGGGTTAGAGGGAGCACTCTACGGCTTTGCCGATCTCTCTTTGGTACGCGCTGCGATCGTCACACCGCAGGGAGCTGTCGCTCAGGAGGGAGCTATTATGCTAGACGGAAGCATCTGTAAGGGCAAAGTGGTTATCGACAGACCCGTCGATATACCGCTATTCATTACAGGCAAGCAAGTTACCACAGCCAACTGCCACGACATCTTAGGAGACGGAACGGTCTCTTATGACCCCGAGAAGAAGCTCCTCAAGCTCAACGGCTTTAAGTTTGTCACCGAGGAGATGATCCAAGGCATCAGCGTGATGCAAGCCCTAGGAGACATCACCATCGAGGTGCATGGAGACAATGAGATAGTCACCAACTATATGGGTGTCGTCTTTACCTCAGGAGGTCGTATCACTGGAGATGGCACCCTAAAGATTACTTCTAAGAGTCAGGCTCTAGTCGTCAATGGTACGAGTGTCACCATCGAGAGCGGTCCTAAGCTGATCATCTCGGGAGAAGACTCAGGCATCTTTGGCTACCTCGAGTACGGAGGCGAGATCATCTTCGATGCGGCTAATGTCATCGTCGAGCAGGGGGGCATCGTCAACCTCTTTGAGATCGTCTTCGAGGGGTGTGGTATATCGACACCTGAGGGCAGTGAGATCATCGTCTCTCACGACCAGCAGCGTGACAAGGACTACAAGAGTGTCGGACTCAATGGCGAGGTCTACAAAGGTCGGATTGTCATCGACATCGCTGGAGGGGTAGAAGATGCTCTCGCACCTGCTAGCTGTCAGATGCGCATTGCTGAGGGCGTACTCTATGTCCGCTCAGATATGAGTGAGACGCTCACACTCCTCGATCTAGATGGCCGGGTGCGCTACACCACTGAGACGATTGCTGGCGAGGAGTGCCGTATAGAGGGACTCACCTCCGGGAGCTACCTCTTGCGTCTAGGATCACAAATGTACAAAGTGGTTATCCCATAGACACGCATAGTTTCTAAGTTTAGGGGAAACGTAGACTGCTCGACCGCAGTCTCCAAAACAAGTAGAGGCTCGTCCCGATTGGGGCGAGCCTCTACGCATATATGTCTGTTACGACCTTTTACTTGTTAAAGAAAGGCTCGAGGATGATCATCAAGTTCTCCATAAAGAAGCGTACCGAGATAGCTAGCAGGATAACCCCAAAGAACTTACGCAGGATATAGATCCCGCCTTGTCCGAGCCATTTCTCTAGTAGCGACACTGACCGCAGCATCAGGTAGATACAGATGACGTTCAGTAAGATAGCGAAGAAAAGCGTCGAGGTCGCCGTCCCTGAGGACTTCATCGTTAGGATCGCGGTAAAGGAAGCAGCACCCGCAAAGAGCGGGAAGACAAGCGGTACAATGTCCGCACTACCCGAGGGATTGTCGTCCTGAAAGACCTGTATGCCGAAGATCATCTCGACAGCCAGCACGAAGAGAACGATCGAACCCGCCACAGCAAAGGACGAGACGTCCACGCCAAAGAAGCCCAGCAGTGGCTCTCCGATGAAGAGGAAGGCGATGAACATGATGCCCGAGATGAGAGCGACCTTGCTAGGGTGAAAGACTTTACCATTCTCCTTGAGACTCAGTGCGATCGGGATAGCCCCAATGATGTCTATAGAGACAAAGAGGATCATAAAGGTCGCAAAAAAGCTCGACAGCGTGAAGTGTGCGAAGTCAGCTAGGATACTATTCCAAAGATTTTCCATAATAGATATATCGTCTAACGGTGACTAGGGGAAAGCTTTCGTCTGCAAAGGTACAAAATCGCCTCCCAACCCTCCAAATGAGTCCCTACATGGTGCAGTAACTAGAGATGGAAGGTTAGAGATGAGAGCGGATCGGAGGTGTCGGAGTGTATCGGAGCTAATCGGAGCGGATCGGAGAGCTAACGGTCAACGGCCAACAGCCAAAAACGGACAGACGCACCGATGGTCTGAGTCCAATCGGTGCGTCCGGTAGTTACAGCGATGATCTATTTGAGACTATTGACTTTTGCAACAGTCTCTATTTACTTGCTTTGCTTGGCGACGCGCTCTTGGTCGGCGATGAAAGCTGCGAGACCGCTATCGGTGAGCGGGTGCTTGAGTAGACCGAGGATAGCCTTGAGCGGGCAGGTGGCTACGTCGGCACCGACGCGCATACAGTCGATGATGTGCTGCGTGTGACGAATGCTGGCTGCGAGTACCTGGGTGGAAAAACCATACGTCTCAAAAGTCTCTACGATGTCGGCGATGAGTGAGACACCGTCTGAGCTGATGTCGTCGAGACGACCCACAAAGGGAGAGACATAGGTAGCTCCCGCCTTAGCAGCCAGGACAGCCTGACCGAGGTTGAAGATGAGCGTACAGTTGGTCCGTATGCCCTCTTTGGTAAGCTGGCAGATGGTCTTGATACCGTCTTCGGTGCAGGGTACCTTGACCACGATGTTCTTGTGTAGGGCAGCTAGCTCGCGTGCCTCGGGGAGCATCTTATCGTAGGTTGTGCTGAGTACCTCGGCACTCACGTCGCCGTCTACGATATTGCAGATCTTGAGGTAGTGCTCACGGCAGGCTGCATCGCCAGCGATGCCTTCCTTAGCCATGAGTGAGGGGTTGGTTGTGACGCCATCGAGGACACCGAGTGCTTCGGCTGTGCGGATATCGTCGAGATTGGCTGTATCGATAAAAAACTTCATAAAGGGGTATATGTTGAAAGGTAAATTCTATTCGTGCGAACCCTCAGAGTATTTCTCAGGATTCATAAACCAGTCGGCATACATGCCGTAGTCGTGTGCCGTGCGCTTATTGAGCGACTGGCTTTGCTCGGGAGGCACATCCTTGATATACTTAGCGGGCGTGCCAGCATACATCGTGTAGGGCGGGATGATCGTGTTGGCTAGTACGACCGCCCCAGCAGCTACGATAGCACCCTCACCGACCACCGCATTGTCCATAACGACGGCGCCCATACCGATGAGCGCATAGGCTCCCACCTTGGCACCATGCAGGATCACGTTGTGACCCAGTGAAGCGTAGTCGCCCACCTCGCATACGGAGCGCCCGTGGAGCGTGTGGAGCGTGCAGCCGTCCTGTATATTGACGTGATTGCCAATGTGGATGCTATTGACATCGCCACGTACGACAGCGTTGAACCATACGCTGCACCCTTCGCCCATCACCACATCACCGATGATGCGCGCACCCTCCGCTACGAAGGTACCCTCCCCGAGCTGGGGCGTGAAGCCCCGCACGGGGATGATGCTTCCTGCTGGATATTGGTATGCCATACCGATTAGAGAGGTAGGGTCTTGTTGCGTAGCCACTCAGCCTCCTCGGGGGTGAGTAGAGGAGAGAGCTCCTGGTAGACATGCTCCTGATAGTCGTTGTACCAAGCGATCTCCTGGTCGGTCAGGAGAGACTTGTCTACGAGCGCATTGTCCAGGAAGCAGAGCGTCATAGTCTCAAAGCCGTAGAAGGTACCGAACTCGGTCTGCTCCTTCTCGACCGTCAGGATCAAGTTCTCGATGCGGATACCATACTGGTCAGCACGATAGAGACCTGGCTCATTGCTGGTGAAAGTGTGCAGATGCATCGGGGTTGGGTTGTTGTCCGTGCGAATGTTTTGCGGACCTTCGTGTACATTCATAAAGACACCGACACCGTGTCCCGTACCGTGACCATAAGAGAGACCTCTATCCCAGAGTGCCTTGCGGGCTAGTATGTCTAGCTGGTTACCACGGGTACCCTTGGGAAAGCGTGCCGTAGCAATCGCTATGTGTCCCTTGAGGACTAGCGTGAAGTCTGTGCGCTGCTGGTCGGTGACTGACCCGAGAGCGATCGTGCGGGTGATGTCTGTCGTACCATCTATATATTGTCCACCGCTGTCTAGTAGGAGCATCCCTTCAGGCTCTAGCTTGTAGGCACTCTCGGGTGTGGCGGAGTAGTGTACGATAGCACCATGCCCCTTGTAACCACAGATGACACCAAAGCTGTCGCTGACGTAAAACTCTTGCTTCGCACGGAACTGCTGGAGCGTCTCGCCAGCCGTGTACTCGTCGACGTGCTCGCCCTTTTGCAGAGCCTGTTCGAGCCAGATGAAGAAGCGTGTCAGGGCGACACCATCACGATGCATAGCACGGTGGATGCCAGCGATCTCTGCCTCGTTCTTGATCGACTTGAGATGCGATATGACAGAGTCGCCAGTGATGACAGGACGCTCGCCAAGCTCCTCACGGACACGCTGTGAGGTGCGCTTAGGATCGACCATCACCTTGAGACCCTGTGGCAACTTGCTGAGGAAATCGTAGAAGGTGTCGTAGTCGCAAACCTCTACTCCCTCGCCTTTGAGGATCTGGCGTAGCTCGGGGACAGTCTTCTCAGGCAATGCAAAGAGATAAGCCTGCTCATTGTCGATAAAGCCGAAAGCGATGCCGACGGGGTTGTAGGAGACATCGTTGCCCCTGATGTTAAAGCTCCAGCAGAGCTCGTCGACCATCGTGATAGCGACCGCCTCGGCACCATAGCTCTGGTAAGCCTCGCGGATGCGTTGCAGACGATCACGGGTGCGCTCGCCTGAGAACTTGACATCCTGTAGGTAGAACGTATTGGTCGGCACACCAGGTCTGTCGCTCCACACCTCCTCGATGAGGTCGTACTGGGAGACTAGCTTGATGCCGTGATTAGCTAGCGACTGAGCAAGCGGTGCGTACTCAGCCATAGAGTAGCAGGCACCATCGACACCGACGACGGCACCCTCGCTCAGATGTGTAGAGAGGTACTGCTCGGTGGTAGGCGTGTCAGGCTCATCGCCACGCTGTAGTGTCATCTCGCTACCTTGCAGCTCGTTGGTCGCCTGCAGGTAGTAGCGTGAGTCGGTCCACATAAAGGATTTGTCTAGCGTCACGACAGCTGTACCAGCAGAGCCAGTGAAGCCACTGATCCAGGTGCGCGACTTCCACCGCTCGGGGGTGTACTCGCTCAGGTGAGCATCGCCACTAGGTATGATGTAAGCATCTATATGATGCGTGCGCATCGCTTGGCGGAGTGCCTCGATACGCTGATTGATAGGACTGTTTGTTGGCATATATATGATTGTTTGTTCTTTGAATCTATAGGTTTGGGTCTAGTCTGCGAGCGGTTGATGCTCTGGGCGAAGCAGGTCTAGGACCGTCTTGACCGGGGTAAAGGTGTCACTCGGCACCTCGACGAAGATCGTATTCCAGTCGTGCATAGCTCCATTCCAAAGGCCTGGGTGCTCTAGCGCTTTGAGCGGACGTCCCTCGACGCTCTTCTCACTGATGAAAGCGGTCTGCGGATTGACATACTTGTGGAGATCAAAGGGGTTGCCCTCGTAGTCTCGTATGTAGCAACAGAGGTCGACTGGGTTAAAGTGTGTCCCCTCGCGCATCATCTCAAGCGCCTCGGGATTGTTCTTGTCCACCTGTACGCTCTCTAGGATCTGCAGGGAGGTGGTGCCGTCTGCTTCGCGTACTAGATAGGGTCCACCGCCTGGCTCCCCCTCGTTGCGTACCATACCGCAGACTCGTATCGGACGGTCGAGCTTAGCTATCAGCTTAGGTACCAGCTCCTCCTCGCTGAGTAGCTCAGCGTGCGGGATCTGTATGCAGAGCGTCTCATCGAGGAAGGTCAAGATCTCCTCCGTCAGTGCCTTGCTCACCTTCGAGCGCTTGAGCTGCTGTAGATAGCCGAAGATGCGGTCACGTACTGCGAGGAGGATACCGCCGAGGAGCTTTTTGTAGAGGACTGTATTGCTCTTCAGATGGTCGGGCGTGACATTGTCAATGTTTTTGATGAAAACGACCGAAGCGTCTAGGCGCCCGAGATTGCCAATGAGCGTGCCGTGTCCACCTGGACGGAGGAGGAGCGTGTCGTCAGCACGGCGGAAGGGCGTGCCACGCTCTATGTCTAGAGCGATCGTGTCGGTGCTAGGCTCCTGGACGCTGTAGGTCACTTGGTAGCGACACCCGACCAGATCCTCGAAGCTCTGTATACGTCTATCCACGAGAGAGCGAAAGACCTCTAGATGCTCTGGCGACACGGTGAAGTGTAGTCGTACACGTCCGTGTATGTCTTGCTCATAGAGTGCGCCCTCGACCATATGCTCCTCGATCGGGGTGCGCTTGGTGCCATTGGGGTAGTCGTGGAAGAGGAGCATCCCCTTGGGTAGCGAGCCGTAGCCCATACCGTGCGTGTCGAGGAGGTTGTCGATGATGGTGCCGTACTGCTCGCTCTCGACCAGCTTGCTCATGGTGCGCCAATTGTTGCGCAGACAGGTCTCGCTCAGCTTCTCATAAAAGGCAAAAGACTCTAGATGATCCACAAACGTCTGCTGCTCAGGTGTCAACTCTTCGTGTGAGATCTGCTGCTCCTTGGGGAGGCCGTAGAGAGACTTAAACATACGACTCGCTGCTCCTGAGGCAGGGACAAACTTGATGACGTCAGCTTCAGGCTTCTGCAAATAGTCGTGCCATAGGTCGAGGTACTGAACCATCTCGTCAGTTGCTAGGCGCACGATGCCCCGCTCGAGCTTTGCCGAGTCAACGATAACAAGGTAGGGAGTGCCATCGACAAGTAGCTGGAGCTGTCGCTCCGCTTCGCTAGCGGAGATGCCCCGCTCAGCGAGGTAGCTGAGGTCTTCGGAGGTAAATGCTGTGGTGTCAGACATACGATATAAGGTGTGAGAGTAATAGGTAGCTCAAAGATACGAAAAAGTCGTTAGAGGGGGATTAGGGGGAGAGGTTAGAGGTTAGAGATTAGAAGTTAGAGATTAGAAGTTAGAGATTAGATATTAGAAGTCCGATTCTGTCCTCTCCTGAAATAGTACACAGTTGGGAAGCCACCCCCAACAACTATG
>URDQ01000021.1 GCA_900546675.1 uncultured Porphyromonas sp.
CGTCCGTCCCCGTTAAAACCACGATGCTGTAACCTTTGACACAACGGACGCTCAGACCGAGCGTCCCTACATTATCGTTACACGTCAGTAGCTTCGCCAGTCGCCTCTTTGTGACAAATTGTCACACACCCAGCCATTGGCTCACCCTTTGCTAGATAGTTAGTGCAGGTCACCACGAGAGATCAGGAGTCCTGCACAGAGTAAGCATATAAACACCTATTAAAATCAATACTACTATGACACTATCAAGAAGAGACAACAACTGGATGCCAGCCCTATGGAGCGACCTACTAGACAATAACTGGATGATACGCCCTAACGCCACAGCACCCGCTATCAACGTACTAGAGACGCCCGACGAATTTTGCGTAGAGCTAGCAGCTCCAGGTATGAAGCGCGAAGACTTCAACATCGAGATCAACGAAGAGCACGACCTAGTCATCTCTATGGAGCGCCACCACGAAGAGGAGCAGCACGACAACGAGCAGAGCCGCTACCTACGTCGCGAGTTCTCCTACAGCAAGTTCGAGCAGACCCTCATACTGCCAGACAATGTCGACGAGGAGCGCATCCAGGCACGTATGGCCGATGGCGTCCTCACCCTCACGCTCCCCAAGATCAGCGAAGAGGATCAGCAGAAGGCTCGTCGCACCATCGCTATCGAGTAGTAGCGCCACACCACTAGACCAGAGCCTCCCGCTCTAGTCTCACCATAAAAATCTAACACACCTAGTAGCCCCGCTTGGTTCACACCGAGTGGGGCTACTTGCTTGTAGGGCTTTCTGACCGCTCTCCCTGTGGCAAGGATGTAGCTGATCAGCTTTCCAAAAAGTTTCCAGCCTTGGAAAAATAAATTTCCAACGTTGGAAATTTTCTTTTCCTCCCTTGGAAATTTTATTTTCCACCGTTGGAAATACCGAATTCCAAGCGGGGAGCGATTTTTGGAACTCGTATCCGTCACACAGCAGCACGATACGTGTAGCCCTTTGTGTACTTACATTTCGTTACTCGTCTCGTTTTTGCCAGGAGCTTGCGGGGGTAAGTTATCAACACTTAAGCGTCTATGTCCAGATTATTCTGTAGCTTTGACTCGTTATTTATGACTGATATGTATCATGGGTAGAATCATCTCTCTTGCTAATCAGAAGGGTGGAGTCGGCAAAACAACCACTACGATCAACCTCGCAGCCTCTCTGGCTGTACTCGAGAAGAAGGTACTCGTCGTCGATGCTGACCCACAGGCCAACGCTTCGTCGGGACTGGGTGTCAACTCCACGACCCTCAGCGAGACTATCTACGAGTGTCTCATTGGTGGGCTACCGCTCGACAAGGTGGTGCGCCCCACACACGTGGACAATCTCTTCATACTCCCCTCACACATTGACCTCGTCGGGGCGGAGATAGAGATGCTCCAGCTCAAGGATCGCGAGACCGTGATGAGAGAGATGCTCCGCCCTGTCGTGGACCAATATGACTACATCCTCATCGACTGCTCGCCCTCTCTCGGCATCATCACGGTCAATGCGTTGGTCGCTAGCCATGCGGTGATCATTCCCGTGCAGTGCGAGTACTTTGCACTAGAGGGTATCTCTAAGCTCCTCAACACGATACGTATCATCAAGAGCCGGCTCAACCCTGCGCTAGAGATCGAGGGCTTTCTCCTCACTATGTACGACAGCCGTCTGCGACTGGCCAATCAAGTGTACGATGAGGTCAAGGAGCACTTCGGGCAACTCGTCTTCGACACGGTCATACAGCGCAATGTCAAGCTGAGCGAAGCGCCTAGTCACGGCTTGCCTGCACTCCTATATGATGCCGACAGCAAGGGAGCGATCAACCACCTTCAGCTGGCCGAGGAGCTGATTCGTCGCACGGCTCAGCGCGCAGCGCTATAACCACCACCCTACCCCTACGATCATCATGACAAACAAGAAGAAAGAGAACAAAGTAATAGGCAGAGGACTAGACGCTCTACTCGGCGATGTGAGCAACTCCTCTAGCATTAGCGAGATAGCTATCGACAAGATCGAGCCTAATCCGGATCAACCTCGCACGCACTTCGACCCAGAGAGTCTCGAGGAGCTGGCGGCCTCCATTCGTGCCCTCGGCATCGTGCAGCCTATCACGGTGCGGGAGCTGACAGACGGACGGCATCTCATCATATCGGGGGAGCGTCGCTGGCGCGCCTCTAAGCTCGCCAACCTGACCTCTATCCCAGCATACATCGTCAAGGCAAATGATGAGCAGGTGGTCGAGATGGCGCTGATCGAAAACATACAGCGCGAAGACCTCAACGCTATCGAGATAGCACTCACTTACAAGCGTCTCCTAGAGCACTCTGAGGGGACGCAAGAGGAGCTGGCAAAGAAGGTGGGCAAGACCCGCTCATCAATTAGTAACTACCTGCGTCTCCTTCGCCTGCCCGCAGAGGTGCAGCTAGGACTGACAGAGAAGAAGATTGACATGGGTCACGCTCGTGCCATACTGAGCCTAACCGATCCCGCACAGCAGCTAAAGCTTTACCAAACCACGCTCTCGGAGCATCTGAGCGTGCGACAAGTAGAGGCTCTAGCCAATGAGATGCAAGAGCCGAGCGAAGACACAACAAAAGCGAGCAAGAAGAGAGAGACGCTCTCCAAGCTCGCTTCCCATGGTAATGACTACGCTCCTCTAGCCAAGCAGCTGAGTAGCTTCTTCGGTACGAAGGTTTCCTTACGTTGTAAGGAGAGTGGTAAGGGGAGCATCACAATCCCCTTTAGCTCTGAGGAGCAGCTCATAGAGATCTGCTCGATCCTAGAGGGCGGAGCTAACCACTAATCAGTACGCTACAGAGATGCTCCGCACTGCCCTGACTCGCTCACTACTCCTCCTCGTGATGAGCTGCGCTATAGCTTGCTACAGTGGCATAGCTCTCTATGCGATCGTGCCCGTAGTGTCACAAGACACGACTGCGCTAGAGGTGATAGCCGACACGTTGGGTACGAGCCTATCCGACACGCTCCGTACGAAGGCTTCGAGCGAACGGGTCTCCGCCCTGACAGCTACTCAGGCGGAGCGTCAAGTGATAGAAGACTCTACCGCAATAACAAAAAAGCCTGCAGGTTCATCAGAAGCTTTGCAACATACCTCAGCAGCGCAGATAAGCAATCATTCGGGGGGTGCTCCTTTTATCCATAAGATGACCAGCTGGTTCACTCGCTACCCCAACTCGGGCGTGGCACTCATCTGCTCCATCGTACCTGGTGGGGGACAGCTCTACAATCAGCGCTACTGGAAGATACCGATCGTCCTCTCGGCTATGACAGCGGGTGTCTATGCCGTGACGTGGAATCAGCGACTCTACCACGAGTACCACACCGCCTACGCCGATCTGCTGAGCGAGAACCCGCTCGACCACACCTCCTGGCAAGCTTTCATACCGCCAGGTGCTGATCCTACTAAATATGTCTCCGATGGCAACCTCCGCTCGCGTCTAGAGCGAGGCTCCAAGCAGTACAAGGAGAGCAGAGACCTGAGCATCGTCATCACGGTGGCGCTCTATCTCCTCTCAGCGCTAGACGCTTATGTCGATGCGGAGCTATACTATTTTAATGTGTCCCCCCAGCTCACGATCGATATGGGCGAGGGACTGCGTGACAAGCCTGCAGGGCCTCGTCCTCAAAGCGTGATGGTCGGTGCCTCTGTGCGTTTTTAGACAAAAACTCCTTATGAAGATCCCCAGCCTAAGACACACCAGTGTCAGAATCACCACCTATATAATACTCTGTTGTTGCTTGCCGACACTCCTAGCAGCTACACCTTGGTATGAATCACGAGACAGTGTCGACACGGAGGGTGCTGTCGAGCTGGACGCTATCACAGCTCGCAAAGAACTCCAAGAGAGCCTGCCGAAGAGTCTAGACACTGATTTGGGTCTACTGATGGAGACTTGGCGCACGGGCTATGCGACGCAGCAACGCTTTGAGGTGCCGTGTGGCTCTTACAAGACGGAAGACATTCGCTCGCTGAGTGACTCCGTACTAATCTCACGACTGAAGGCTCTGCCCACCGTCATACCGATCCCATACAACGCTATGGTCAAGGAGGGTATAGCCACCTACATCTCTGACCGCCCTCGGCTGATACGTGTCATCCTCGCACTTGGAGACTACTACTTCCCCATTATGGAGGAGATCTTCGACCGTCACGGGCTACCCGTCGAGCTGGTTTACCTCACAGTCGTCGAGTCAGCGCTCAACCCCTTTGCCGTCTCTCCCGCTGGCGCCTCTGGTCTTTGGCAGTTTATGCTCCCCACAGGACGTAGCATGGGCTTAACAATCAATAGCCTTGTCGACGAGCGATTTGACGTTTACAAGAGTAGTGAGGCGGCAGCGCTTTACCTCAAGCAGCTCTACGGGCTCTTTGACAATTGGCTCCTAGCTATCGCTGCGTACAACTGTGGTCCTGGCAATGTCACCAAAGCAATCCGACGCTCGGGGGGGAAGACCACCTTCTGGGGAGTCTATCCCTACTTGCCCCGTGAGACGCGCAACTACATTCCGCTCTTTATCGGAGCTTACTACGCCTGCTACTACCACAACGAGCACAACATCTGTCCACAAGCGCAGTCTATGCCACTTGCTACCGACACCCTAGCCATACAGATACCGCTCACCTTCGCCCAAATCTCACAAAGTACAGGCATACCCACCGAACAGATCCGCACGCTCAACCCGCAATACAAGCGAGGTGTCATCCCCGCTGCTGGATCGACGCCCTACACCATCCGCTTGCCCCTAGCTGGCATCTCTAAGCTCGACGAGGCGCTCATCAACCTCAGACGCAATCATAAGGAGGAACTATCCAAGCAGATAGCCGAAGCGCAAGAAGAGATCAAGCAAGCACCTACCCCCACGCAAAAGAGCAAGGCAGCCCAAGGTCGCTACAAGATCTACAAAGTACGCCGCGGAGATACGCTATCTAAGATTGCCAAGCGACACGGCACCTCGGTCGCTGCCATCAAGCGTGCCAACGGACTCAAAGGTCGCAACCCCCGCATACACCCAGGGCAGCGACTGAAGATCCCTAGATAACTCCGACCTCTAAAGTCTAACTTCTAATCTCTAACCTCTAAAATCTAGTATGCTCGCCATCCAAGACCTCTACGCTCCCGAGTACAGCCACTGCTGGGGCTGTGGCGCTGCGCACCCTTACGGGCTGCATCTCAAGAGCTACCTCAGTGACGACCACACCTACTGTTATTGCCACCACACGCCTGATGCGGTCTACACTGGCGGAGTACCCGACAACCTATACGGAGGCTTCATCGCTATGCTCTTCGACTGCCACGGCACAGCTGCAGCAGCCGCTCTTTACTTAGTAGCACACGAGAAGGAGCTTACGGCAGACCGCCTCCAGCGTTTCATCACCGCACATCTAGAGGTAGACTACCTCGCCCCGACGCCGATGGGTGTAGAGCTAGAGATCCGCGCCTACCCCGTAGAGGTGACCGACCGTAAAGTCATCCTATCGCTCGAGCTACACTGTGGCGAGCGCATCACCGCTCGTGGCAAGATGGTCGCTGTCAAGCATCGTCGCCCCACAGCCGAGTGAGTAAGCCCTACAGCAAAGTCGCACAAGTCTGTAGAGTCCACGAGATTGAGTATCTTTGTGAGCCTGCTGAGGGTACAGCCTTATCATTACGAGGCTTCGTGCGCCCGGCTTAGCATTGGATACATTATTCATTAGCACCCTATGCCTACATCTACGTCCGGCTCCACGCTATCTACTCCGACAAAGAGAGCTATACCGCCTCACGAGCGACAGACCTTCACCCCGAAACGCTCTCCACTAGCTGTAGAGATACTCTACCTCGTCTTTGGGGCTATCTGTCAGGCTGTTGCTTATGCTTGCTTTATCGCTCCCGCCAACATTGTTCCTGGAGGATGCTATGGACTCAGTATCACGATCAACTATCTGACGCAGGGGACCTTTGAGGCGTTTCCCGAGGGGCTACCCATCGGTGCTGTGGCACTCTGCTTCAACGTACCCTTTTTCCTCCTAGCCGCTCGCTCTCTCGGCTTGCGTAGCGGGGGCAAGACGATCGCCACCTTCCTACTCATCTCTATCTGCACCGACCTGATCACCACGATGACACGAGACGTGGTCATCGTGAGCAACGATAAGTTTCTCTCCTCCGTCTATGGCGGTGCTATCCTCGGGCTGGGCGTACTACTCACCTTCAAGGCTGGCAGCACCAGTGCTGGTACCGACGTCATCGCTCGAGTCCTCTCCAAGGGTAACAACATCAAGACCAGTCATATGATCATAGCGGTAGACTCCGCTGTGGTACTCTTCGGACTAGTCGCCTTTGGGGACTTTAGCGTGCCACTCTACTCGTGGATTACCATCTTTGTCTATGGCAAGGTGGTGGACTTCCTACAGCCTGAGAATCCCAACAAAGCGATTTTCATCGTTTCCGACCACACCGCTGAGCTACGCACACTCATCATCGAGGAGCTTAACCTGCGGGGCACCTTCCTCCATGGTAGCGGGATCTATGCGGGAGCCGAGCGAGACATTATCTTTATGATTGTGGAGCGCAAATATGTCAACAAGCTTAAGAAAGCGGTACTACAGGCTGACCCTAAAGCCTTTATCGCAACGACCAATGCAACCAACGATACAGCTCCGAAGATTATCTAGTCTATGAAACAGTTTGCCACCCTCTTACTCCTCTGCGCACTTTGCGTCACCTCACTCACGGCCCAAACAGAGAGCCAGTCTCTTCCCGCAGGGCAACGGGTACTTGTGGAGACTTCGCAGGGAGACTTCACGCTCCTGCTCTATGACGACACGCCTCTACATCAAGCCGCTTTCCTAGAGCATGTACGTCAAGGAGACTACGAGGGAGTCTTGATACACCGTGTTATAGCGCAGTTTATGATTCAGGGAGGTAATCTATCGACCCGTGGAGCGACACGCCAGACGGATGTCTCCATAGACACCCTCTCCACCACTATCCCGGCGGAGATCCTACCAAACCATATCCATAAGCGAGGTGCCCTAGCAGCAGCTCGTGTCACGGGCGAGGAGAATCCCGAGATGCGCTCCTCGGGCAGTCAGTTTTACATCGTCACGGGGAGCTACTATACCGACTTTGACCTAGATGATATGGCAGCGCAGCGTGAGTGGGACTACACGCCTGAGCAGCGGCAGGAGTACAAGATGCTGGGTGGCGCTCCTTGGTTGGACAAGCAGTACACCGTCTTTGGCGAAGTAATCGACGGTATGCGCACGATCACCAAAATCGAAGACCTCTCGACCGACAGCACCAACCGCCCTAAGCGAGATGTGATCATCAAGCGTATGACACTCTTGCCCTAACTCCACCGATGCAATGCAGACTCCCGTCCCGTCAGAATTAACTGCAAAGCTACAACTAGCCTACCCCGAGCATGCCTCCCGCATACTCGCAGCGCTCGACAGTGCTCCCAGTGTCTCCATACGACTTCACCCAGCCCGCACACTGACCACCCCACCCCACACAGAGCTTAGAGACGGAGCTATACCATGGCTACCAGCTGAGCTCGAGGGTTATTGGCTCAGCGAGCGACCCACCTTTGCGCTAGATCCACTATGGCACGCTGGCGCTTACTACGTGCAGGATGCTAGTGCTATGACGCTCGCCACCATCTGGGAGCAAATTGACTGGCACACACCGCCTAGCCTAGCACTAGACCTCTGCGCAGCACCTGGCGGCAAGAGCACCCTGCTCCGAGACCTGCTCCCCGATAGCACACTCCTCGTGAGCAACGAGATACTACCCAAGCGGTGCAAGATACTTGTGGAAAACCTAGTCAAGTGGTGCGGTGCTGACCAAATGATCATCACGCAAGAGGATCCACAACGCCTCACGCCCCTACTGCGCGGAGCCTGTGACCTCATACTTGTCGACGCCCCCTGCAGTGGCGAGGGACTGATGCGCCGTGACGAAGAGGCGAGACGTATGTGGTCACCTCAGCTCGTCTCCGACTGCGTGACCCGTCAGCGGGCGATCCTACAGGAGGCGATGCGTATGCTGGCTCCCGAGGGTATACTCCTCTACGCCACTTGCACCCTCAATCAGGAGGAAAACGACCAAATGGTTCAGTGGCTCCTCGATCACTATCCTTGCGAACTCATCGACCTCTCCCGCTCTGCTGAGCGCATCGCTGGAGCTTATGCCACTTCGTATGGTCTGCACCTATGGCCAGGCATCGTACGAGGAGAGGGGCAATACCTCGCCGCACTACGGCTCACCGACATCATCGAGACACCGAGCGAATCACGCAAAGCCAAAGGCTTGACACGCACCAGCCGACAGGAGTTAGCCGGGCTCACTTGGCTCGGTGAAACAACATCCGCCGATTACTACACCATCGGTGAGCGCATCTACCAGCTCACGCCCGAGGCGGCTCAGCTCCTTGCCAAGGCTTACAAGCAGCGTCTCGCCATTGCCACGCCAGGACTGGAGATAGCCTCTATGCGCCACCAGGCGAAAGGCTACGAGCCCTCCTTTGCCCTGCTACACCATAAACTATATAATGCGACGAGCCTGCCCGCTCTAGAGCTACCTCTAGAAGAAGCACTACGCTATCTGCGAGGCGAGGCACTCACGACAGAAACCCCGACAGAGCGAGGCATCACCATCATCACCTATCGGGGCGTTCCCTTAGGACTGGCACACAGCACAGGCACACGGCTCAACAACTTATACCCCAAGCCGTACCGCCTACGCATCTAAAGACAAAACACCTAACCTGATATACAACATTATGGACAAGAAAAAGAAAGTACTCATCTCCTTTGATACCGTACGCCCTGGCTTCGAGGAGCTGGCCGAGTGGGCCGATATGACCCGTCGCCCCGAAGGCGAGAGCTTCACACGTGAGGAGATGATGGAGATAGGCGCACAATATGATGCACTCGCCACGCAGTTTACCTTCCCCGTAGATCGTGAGCTGATTGATGCTTTTCCCAATATCAAGCTGATCGCCAACTATGGTGTCGGCTACAACAACATCGATGTCGCCTATGCGCATAGCAAAGGGATCACCGTGACCAATACGCCTCGTGCCGTCATCCAGCCTACGGCAGAACTAACCATAGGACTACTCCTGTGCTGCAGTCGCAAGATCGCTATGTGGGATCGTCATATGCGTCGCACCAAGAGCAGTAGCAAGTCGCTCTCCGACAGCTCAGGCATGGCGACCAACCTCTGTGGCAAGACCATCGGGATCATCGGCTATGGTAACATTGGTCGTGCCGTGGGGCATATGGCACAAGCCTTTGGTATGACTGTCCTCTACAACAAGCGTCACCAGCTCGATACTGCGACCGAGCAAGAGCTAGGAGTCACCTATGCCGACCTAGACAAGATCTTCACGGAGTGTGATGTCGTATCCCTCCACACTCCTTACAATGAAGACTCGCACCATCTAGTCTCAGCTAGTCGCCTAGCACAGATGAAGCGCTCAGCTATCCTCATCAATGCAGCGCGCGGAGCAGTTGTTGACGAGGCAGCTCTCGTGCATGCGCTTCAGACAGGCGAGATCGCAGCTGCGGGGCTAGACGTCTTCGAGCATAGCGACAACCCGCTCCCCGAGCTGTACGAGATGGAGCAGGTGACTATGACGCCACACGTCGGCACACAGACCTACGAGGCGCGAGT
Source organism: uncultured Porphyromonas sp. (assembly GCA_900546675.1). Taxonomy (GTDB): domain Bacteria; phylum Bacteroidota; class Bacteroidia; order Bacteroidales; family Porphyromonadaceae; genus Porphyromonas. The sequence goes on from URDQ01000021.1 coordinate 9,692, forward strand.
CGCTATGGCGCAGGAGCTGTGCAACTGCATCATCGGCTACTTCGAGGGGGACCGCCCCATCAGCATCGTTAAGTAAAGGCCAATCGCCTCACTACGACCATACAATAGCAACTCCACGGAAGGTGTCCAAAAGCGCTTTCCGTGGAGTTTTGTTTTCTCAGACCACTACTCAGTCCACCTCTCCAACTACTCCTCGGGGCTCTCGTCAAGCTGCTGCAGGAGCTGTGAGACCTCCTTATCGATAGAGGTGAGCCGTGTGGAGCAAAACTGGATCAAGCCGGTCGCCTCCTCGATAAGCTGGGTCAGTTCGTCCACCTCTATATCGCCCGTCTCGAGGAGTCGCACGATCTCCTGAATACGTGTGATAGCCTCTTGGTAAGTCTGCTGTGGTTGCTCCGTTTGGGCGTTGCTAGCGTCAGTCATAGGGATATGTATTTAATTATTAGTATCTTTGTCTCGTATAGTATCTCTTTAGGATACCTCATCGCTTTGCAAAAGTAACTATATATATTATACCAAACGAACTAAGACTATGCGTAAACAAGTAATTATGCTACTAGCCATCGCCACGATGCTGACCGCTTGTAATAAGCAGAAGCAGCAGACTGACCTGGCTGACAATCCATTCGTTCATCCAAGTGAAACTTACATGAATGCACCCGACTTTACCAAGATCAAGGCAGAGCACTTTGCACCGGCCTTCGACGAGGGTATGCGTCAGCACAACGAGGAGATAGCAGCCATCGTGGAGAATGCTGAGGCACCTACCTTTACCAATACTATCGAGGCGCTCGAGCGTGCTGGACAGGTACTTCAGCGCACATCGGCTGTCTTCTTCGCACTGACCAGTGCCGACACCAACGATGAGCTACGCGCCATCGAGGAGGAGTACGTACCTAAGCTCACGGCACACAGCGATGAGATTATGCTCAACGACAAGCTCTTCGCTCGCATCAAGACCGTCTACGAGACCGGTCTAGAGGGGCTACAGCCCGACCAGGTACGACTCACCAAGCAGTACTACGACAACTATGTCAAGGCTGGTGCTAACCTATCCGCTGAGGATAAGGAGCAGCTCAAGAAGCTCAACGGCGAGGAGGCCGAGCTCACCGCTAAGTTTGGCAATATGCTGACCGATGCAACGAATGTACCTGTCTTCTTTACCGACAAGGCTCAGCTCGACGGTCTCACCGACAGCGAGCTACAAGAGGCTGCCGACCTAGCTAAGGAGGAGGGCAAAGAGGGCCAGTGGGCTATCCGCCTAGTCAATACGACCCAGCAGCCCGTTATGGCTAAGCTCAACAACCGCGACACACGCAAGGCTATCCTCGAGGCTTCTATCAATCGCTGCAACAACGGCGACAAGTACGACACACAGGAGATCATCAAGCGTCTTGCTACGCTCCGTGCTGAGAAGGCTCAGCTACTAGGCTTCAACTCCTTTGCAGACTGGACGCTTCAGGATGCACTCGCTAAGAATGGCGAGACAGCTCGCAACTTCCTCGAGCGTCTTGCTAAGCTCTACCAGCCTAAGGCTGCTGAGGACGCTAAGATGCTAGAGCAGTTTGCACAGAAGAGCGAGGGCGCTGACTTCAAGCTAGAGGCTTACGACTGGGCTTACTACGCAGAGAAGATGCGCAAGGAGCAGTACGATGTCGATGAGGCACAGCTCAGCGAGTACTTCGTCCTAGACAACGTCCTACATGACGGTGTCTTCTACGCTGCCAACAAGCTCTACGGTCTCACCTTCGAGCCACGCACCGACGTCTCTGTCTACAACCCCGATGTAACGGTATACGATGTCAAGAACGAGCAGGGCGAGGTGATCGCACTCTTCTACTTCGACCCCTACGCACGTCCCTCTAAGAGCGGTGGTGCCTGGATGAGCAACTTCGTCGAGCAGTCTACGCTCCTAGGCAACAAGCCTGTCATCTACAACGTCTGCAACAATAAGAAGCCCGCTGCTGGTCAGCCCTGTCTGATGACTTGGGACGAGGTGACGACCCTCTTCCACGAGTTCGGTCACGCAATACACGGCATGCTCTCTACGCAGACCTATCCTTCGATCGCTGGAACCAACGTTTCGAGAGACTTCGTCGAGTTCCCCTCACAGTTCAACGAGCATTGGGCTACTGAGCCTACCGTCTTTGCGAACTATGCTAAGCACTACAAGACAGGCGAGCAGATGCCTGCCGAGCTACGTGACAAGATGATTGCTGCGGGCAACTTCAACCAGGCTTACTCTATCGGTGAAAACCTTGCTGCATCACTCATCGACCAGTGCTGGCACGCACTCGCTGTAGGTGACAAGGTTGATGACGTTCAGGCCTTTGAGCAGGAGGCTCTCACGAAGTACGGTATGCTCAATGCACAGATACCACCCCGCTACCGCTCTCCATACTTCCGTCACATCTGGAGCAACGACTACTCAGCAGGTTACTACTCCTACCTCTGGAGCGAGGCTGTAGACAACGAAGTCTACGCTTGGATCGAGGCTAACGGAGGTATGACCCGTGAGAACGGACAGCGCCTAGCTGACATCCTCCTCTCTCGTGGTAACAGCGAGGATCTGATGGTACTCTTCGAGCAGTTCACCGGACACAAGGAGGTCGACATCGAGCCACTCCTACGCTTCCGCGGTCTCCGCTAATCACACAGCGTAGCTAGCTGATCAAACGACTGCTAGCGCTAGGTCAATACAGATAACGCAAGAGCCTGTCACGACATATCTCGTGGCAGGCTCTTCCTTTATGCAGCGACGTGCGACTCGTCTATGGTGGGAAGGGTCGCTACACGTCTCCGATTACTCCGATTGTTCCGATACCCTCCGACATTCTCCGACTACTCCGACACCTCCACGTGGAAATTTCCCAATAGCTCGCTGGAAAATAAAAATTCGCCACGTAGGCGAGAAATGATTCCTCCGAAGTTTCATTTCATTCCTCCGAAGTTTTATTTCGTCCCCACGTGGGGATTTTTCTGTTCCTCCCTAGGGATAAAAAATTCCCTCCCTAGGGATTTGGAAACTCCAAGGGAGGGATTGGGGAACTCTTACGTGGAGGATTTCAAATTCCTCCGAGGAAATGGGTTGGAGATTCGGACTTAGAGATTAAAACGAGACAGGTAACGATTGGTCGTGACGCACGATTGTGAGACTTGTAGCGTGGAGCTGAAGCGGAGGATCGATGGCTGGTCGTACGATTTCACCACCTTTGCAGTGGTGAGGCTGTCACTGAGCCATCGTATCGCACTCGTAGCCTATCAGCCTTCACGCTTTATCTCGATGAGGTATGGCTGTCCAAAGCCTGTATTAGCCTGTAGTTCGAAGGTCGCTGGGCCACCCGCTGCGACCGTGAACGTCTTCTCAAGGTAGTCAATCGTGATGCCCTCTGGATTACCAACTACATTGAGTCCAAAGTTGCAATCACCGAGATCGCGCTCATCAACGACGTTACCATCGAAATCTGTAATATACATCGTCCCTATCACTTTACCAGACCCGCCCTTCGAGGTAAATTGACTTGGCTCGGCTTTGAAAGAGAATTTCCATCCGCCACGCATTATGGAGATGGTCTGCTTACAGCCTTTACCCTTGCCACTGATGACCTCAGCTTCAATCTTAAAGGTCTCAGCATTTACATCCCCTTGGACAAAAAACTCATTACGTCCATATTCACAAGGCCTTATCCCCGTTGGATACCTCTCAAAGTGCAGCGTAAACTCTGAGTCCTCCAGCGGGGTCTCATGGAGTAGCTCTCCGCTGGGAGATAGTTCTTGTAGCACTCCGTGAACCTTCCCATAGCCCCCATAGCCTGAGAAGGTATTGGGCATGGCCGTAAACTTGGCTTTGAAGGTGTTCTCTTGTGGCTCCTGAGGAGTCGGTGGCTCACTGGTACTGCAAGAAGTGGCTAGCAACAAAAGCGCAAGAAGAGAAGCTGCGCATCTCATATAGGTAATGTACTTCATCATTGTTATAGGGTTTTAGTTTGTGGATGTCTAGCGTATTATGCCTACAAATATAGAGAAATAATTCATAGAGAGCTACATATTACATTTGTCAGTCTAGGTGATGGGCGAGGTGGCTGATTGTGTGATTTCACTACCTTTGTATCGGAGAGACCTTCACCAAGGTGTCACCCCCTACTGCTCAGCAGATCCTATGACACAAGATCTACACGACAAGACTACTGATGGACACGCTATGCCATCGGCTCGCTCGCAGCGTATTGCCCGCAATACGCTCTTCCTCTTTGTGCGTATGGCGGTGGTCACCCTACTCTCACTCTACATATCCCGTGTACTCCTGGCAGCACTCGGTGTGGAGGACTTTGGTATCTACCAAGTGGTGGGGAGCCTTGTGACCGCCTTTGGCTTTATCAATGGAGCAATGGTCGCTGCCACACAGCGCTTCTACTCTTACGAGTTGGGACGAGGCAACGACTCAGGCGTAGGGTGCGTCTACAGTGTCTCGATCGTGGTGCAGTTACTGCTGGTCTTGCTGGTATGCGCTATCGCCATCCCCTTCGGTCTATGGTACGTGCCGAACAAGCTCGTGGCGCCGCCTGAGCGCTTGACAGTGGCACTATGGATCTACTTCATCTCTTTGGGAACCTTTGTGATCAATATGCTGCTCACCCCGTTCCAAAGCCTCATCGTCTCACACGAGCGGATGAATCTCTTTGCGCTACTCAGCATCGTGGACATCTCGCTGCGACTTGGTGCCGTGCTACTCCTCAAGAGCTACGCTGGCGATCAGCTCCTCCTCTACCCCATCCTGCTCCTTGCCGTCAGTGGCGTGATGGCACTCTGCTATGTAGGGAGTACGAGACGGCTCTTTCGTCAGGTACACTTTCGCTGGGTACGAGACAGAGCAGCCTATCGAGAGATACTCGCCTACTCGGGGTGGAACCTCTTTGGCAATCTAGCTGCTGTGGCGCAAACGCAGGGTATCAACATCGTCTACAACTACTTTTTCGGACCACTGCTGAACGCTGCTTTTGGCATTGTCAACTCAGTACGCAGTACGCTGATAGCCTTTGCCAACAACTATCAGATGGCAGCTAATCCACAGATTATCAAGTCATACGCTGCCGGGGAGTATGACTACCTCCACAAGCTCATCTGCGCCAGTGCTAAGATCTCCTACCTGCTGATGCTCTGCGTGGTGATTCCCTTTGCGCTAGACCTAGATCTGCTACTTCGCTTATGGCTGGTCAAACCTCCAGAGTATGCCTCGCTACTGCTCCAGCTGACGCTCGTCGTACTGCTCATAGAGAGTCTCTCGGGAGCGCTGATGACAGGCGTTCAAGCGACAGGACGTGTACGCACCTACCAAGTGTTGGTCGGGAGTATGATTATTATGATCCTACCGCTCTCTATGCTCGCCTTCTGGCTGGGTGCACCACCTGAGTACTCGGTATACATTAATATAGTAGTCTCTATATCGTGCCTGGCGGTACGTCTGGTACTCTCCTATAAGTATCACGCACTAGGCATCGGCTACTACCTAAGGCGTGTGGTGCTGCCCATCTTACCACCGACCACCGTCGTGCTACTAGGAGCTTATCTCTATCGATACCAGCTTCCCTACGTTGGCTCTATCTGGGGACTCTTGGTAGCCTCTATCTTACTCGGTGGACTATGTACCGTAGTGATCCTAACGCTCTCGCTGACAACCGAAGAGAAGCGAATCGTGAAGGGTTATCTGCATCTCTCCAAAAGGCGAAAAGCCCCCAAACGACTGACCAAACTAACCAAGATGACGACAAAACGGATCCACATATTGACCCACCCCCTAAGGGCTAACTACGGAGGTATCATGCAGGCGTATGCACTGCAGCAAGCCTTGCGCCAGATGGGTTACGAGCCTATGACGCTCGACATCCCCTTCGACCATCGCTCTCCGCTAAGACGATGGGCTAAGTCACGACTCCTAGCACTAAAGCAGATCCCCTATGACCAGTCTAAGCGGGCGGAGCGTATCGTACTGCAGCACACATCACGCTTCGTACAGCAGCACATCACGCTCTCGCCTCCACTCCGCAGTGCTACAGAGCTACGGGAGTACTACCGCCAGCAGCCCGCCCATGCTTATATCGTGGGGAGTGATCAGGTGTGGCGACAGGCGTTCGTCCCGATGCTCGATGACTACTTCTTTCGCTTTATCCCCGAGACAGACGATGTGCGACGCATCGCCTATGCCGCCTCTTTTGGTGTGGATCCAATCGACATTGCTCCCGAGCGAACGGCTCTTTACAGCGATCTCTTGAGCCGCTTTGTGGCGATCTCCGTGCGTGAGCACTCTGCTGTGCCGATTTTGGAGCAGCGGTTTGGTGCTTCAGCGCAGTGGGTGCTAGACCCGACGATGCTCCTCACAAGGGAGGAGTATATCGACCTATTAGGATTGCAGGTGGAGCCTTCGAGCGAGCTCTTCGCCTATATGCTTACCGACACACCACACAAGGAGGAGCTTGCCCAGCAGGTAGCTGAGGCACAGCATACAACCTACCAGCTCTTCTCACCGTGGCGGCACTGGACCGCACGCGGCGGGAGTCTGGATACGTGCATCTTACCTCCCGTAGAGGCGTGGCTCGAGGGGATCCTCAACGCTCGGTGTGTGGTGACAGACTCCTTCCATGGAGTGGCCTTCTCGCTCATCTTTGGCAAGCCTTTTGTCGCTATCGTCAATAACCGTGGTGGCTGCAGTCGCTTTGACTCGCTTATCAAGATCTTCGGCTTGGAGAGCCAGCAAGAGGGAGTGTACGAACTAGTCCGCTCGCCTCAGCTCTACGACGTGAAGGCTATAGCGCAGACGATGACACAACATCGTGCAGACTCTATGAACTTCATACAGAACGCCTTGAAATAAAGAAGCACTTGTTCTGCCACGAGAAGAGGCTCTTGAATCACTTTTTATACGTATCTTTGTCCTTACTAAAATGAATAATATATAGTGACCAACTGAAGGGAAGAGCTTTCAAATTGAGAGGGAAAAGCTTTTGCCCTATTTCTTTTGCCCCCCCCTAAGCAAAATCATGCAAAGCATCTACTTAAGAATGAAGTTTTCAATCCGAACCTATATACACATCTTTGGAGTTATTCTAGTAGCGGCACTCTGCCTTATAACGACCTCATGCGCATCACGCAAAGATGTCGTCTACCTGCAAGACGCCTCCATAGGCTCTCAGAGCCAGTACAGAGTACCCATCCTACGCATTGCTAAGGGCGATATGCTCGGCATCACGGTCAACTCCAAGAATCGAGAGCTCTCGGACCCCTTTAACCTTCCAATGGTCGGTTACTATAGTACTCTCGGTATCTCAGCGTCTAACACCCAGCAGGGCTATATGGTAGACGAAGAGGGCTACATCACATTTCCATCGCTAGGACGCATCAAAGCAGAGGGCCTAACCCGCAATGAGCTCAACACGAAGATCGCCACAGCACTCCGCGACAAGGGCTTCCTCAACGATGCGACCGTCACAGTCTCTCTACTCAATGCTCAGATCTATGTACTGGGCGAGGTGGCTCGTCCGGGTAGCTTCCCTATGGTTAGTGATCAGGTCTCCCTCCTAGATGCTATCGCTATGGCGGGCGATCTAACCATCCAGGGTCGCAGAGACAACGTACTAGTCATACGGGAGATAGACGGAGAGCGATACATCGTGGCTCACGACTTGCGCAGCAACAAGATATTTGAGTCTCCATGCTACTTCCTCCGTCAGGGCGACATCGTATATGTAGAGCCCAACGATGCCAAAGCACAGACAGCTAGTATCAATCCCAATAATAACGTAGGGACCTGGCTCAGCGTGGTCAGCACAGCGACCTCTCTGACCACCTTTGTCTTCACGATTATAGCTAGCCAGAAGAGATAAGCACCTCTGGCTCTAACTTCAACTCAGCACGGTTTATTAGAATGGAATACCCCACAACTTCTAACCAGCAGGAGTCGATACACTCCTCTGAAGAGGTCAGCACATTCTCTCTACGAGATATTCTGGTGATCCTTCAGACCAACTGGCTCTTCATACTGCTATCATTTCTCGTTTGCCTGGCTCTAGGATTTCTCTATATCAAGTCCTCATCTCATCAATACAGTCGCTCTGCGAGTCTCTTGATCAAGAGTGAGACCTCGATCAACTCCGCCATAGAGCAACTGGCGCAGTTTACGGGAGACAAGCACTCCTACAGCGATGATGTCTCTAATCAGATCATCATCTTAGGCACCGAGCGTGTCGTCAGCGAGACTGTACATCGTCTCGGACTAGATGTGCAGTACCATTACGATGCGGGGCTACGAGAGAGAGATCTCTACAAGCAGTCGCCCATATCTATCCGCTTTGTTGATGCCGACCCAGACGAAAAGGTCAGCCTCCGTGTCAAGCTGGACAAAGATGATGCAGACAACCAAGTGATCCTCTACGACATCAAGAGTTCGCTGACTGGCAAGGTGCAAAAGCCTATCATCGCAACACTAGGCGACACCATTGCCACGCCCGTTGGCAAGATAGTCGTAGAGAGTACACCATACTACAGCAACTTCTCAAACTACGAAGTAGTGAAGGTGCAAAAAGACAACTTCAATGCGGTCGTGCGTAGCTATATGAAGGCGCTCCAAGTATCTCTCCAGCAGAAGGACGCCTCCGTCATCAAGCTCACCATACAGTCGGGCAATCCACAGCTGGCTGAGGACTTTCTCTCCACACTCATCCTCGTCTACACAGAGCTAGAGCGCTCGGACAAGGTCAAGATAGCCGAGAGTACGCAGCGCTTTGTCGATGATCGTCTAGCTATCATTAGCTCTGAGCTGGGGCAGGTTGATGCGGAGATCGAAGGCTTCAAGCAGTCGCAGCAGATCGCCGACATACAGGCCGAAGCGCAAGAGTACATCAAGGGTAGCTCGGAAGTCAAGACGCGGCTTGTCGAGCTAAACAATAGTATCTCCATCGCTCAGTTTGTCCGAGGTCACCTTAAGGACAAGAATCAGATGGAGTCTCTCATTCCAGCCAATGTGGGTATTGCCTCTCCGGCTATCGAAGCGGCTATCGCTAAGTACAACGAACTACTGCTCAAGCGTGACCAGCTACAAACTAACTCTAGTAGCCAGAACCCGCTCGTTCAGGAGCTCAACACCCAGCTCGCAGCTCAGAGACTCTCTATCATCACATCCATAGACAACCTCATATCGACACTCGAGGTGGAGCGTCAAGGCATTCTCTCCGAGCAGTCTAGCTACAAGGGGCGTATCACCTCTGTGCCTATGCAGGAGCGCATCGTGGGGAGCATCTACCGACAGCAGAAGATCAAGGAGGAGCTCTACCTCTTCCTCCTCAACGTACGGGAGCAAAATGCACTCTCTATCGAAGCTGCCGAGTCTAATGCTCGTCTCATCCAGGCTCCCACAGGTCCTGCCGAGCCAGTCAGTCCTCGTGTACCGATCATCATGCTCGCTGCCGGGCTCCTCGGTCTGCTGATCCCAGTTGCTGTACTATATATACGAGGCATTGCCAATAATAGGATACGAGGTAAGGCAGACATAGAGCTCTACACCACCATCCCCGTGCTAGGCGAGATACCTCACTACAAGGCATCCAAGAAGCATATCAAGCAGGTAGAGGAGCAGATCAAAGATAAACTTGTAGGACTAAGCAGTAAGGAGCGAAACGAGATCATAGACCAAGCAGCTCGTATGTTCATCGTCGGGCATCACAGACGTAGTCTCGTCTCCGAGGCTTTCACCGTCGTACGCTCCAATATCTCTTTCCTCACACCCGACCACGATGCACCTAACAAGCGCATCCTAGTCACCTCTGCTATACCAGGCTCGGGCAAGACCTTTACTTCGTCCAACCTTGCACTGAGCTTAGCACAAGCTGGCAACCGTGTATTGCTGATAGACTGTGACATTCGTAAGAATACGCTCTCGAAGGCCATCGGCATGCACCAAGCTGGACAGTTAGGACTCACATCTTTCCTCTCCGACAGCAAGATAAGCCCAGAGCAGATCATCTCTCCGACCTCTGTGTCTGACTTGCTCTGTGTCGTACCTAGTGGTCCCATACCGCCCAATCCTACAGAGCTACTCATGTCGCCACGGTTTGAGGAGCTACTGCGTTATTCCGATGAGACCTTTGACTATGTCGTACTAGACACGATCCCTGTCCTCAACCTCGCTGACACCCGTGTCATCAGTCATCTGACGGACATCACCATCATGGTCGTTCGTGAGAATCACTTACCACGTCGTCTCCTGCCTGAGTTGGAGAAGCTCTATCGTGAGAAGCGACTCAAGGGACTCAGCATTGTGCTTAACGACGCTGGTGTAGGAGCCTCCTCCTATGGCTATAGTTACGGAAGCTATGGAAGCTACGGGAGCTACGGCAATGATAAGGAGGAGTAAAACGAATCCATTGCTACGGAAGATCTCTAGACACTATGTGGTGGCTGACAAAGCATAAGAAGGTAGACATCGTCACTGCTGGCTGGCTCGAGGGGATGACGGACATACACTGTCACCTCGTCCCTGCGGTCGATGACGGTAGCCGCTCGCTAGACGAGACCCGCCAGCTCATCGAGGCAATGCGCTCGGTCGGCATCCAGCGCATCATCACCACGCCACACATCTATAGACGCTACCCGCACAATGACAGCGATACTCTACGGCAAGCGATAGAGCGACTGCTCCCTGACCTGTCAGATCTAGATATGCCGCTCACGCTCGGAGCTGAGCACATGCTAGACGAAGGCTTTGAGGCGCACCTCGCCAAGCCTCTGCTCACACTAGGCGACAGCAAGTACCTCCTCGTGGAGACCTCGTTCGTAGGTGCTCCCCTAGACCTTTACCGGCTCATCCAGAGTGTCCTATCGGCAGGTGCCATCCCGATGTTGGCTCATCCTGAGCGATACCTCTATATGGACAATGAGGAGTATAGTCGCCTACGAGGTGCAGGGTGTGCCTTCCAGCTCAACCTCTTCAGCCTCACAGGCATGTATGGAGAGCGTGTCGAGAAGCGTGCTCAGCAGCTCCTCGAGCGAGGTCTCTATAGCTTTGTAGGTACAGATACCCATCGCATCGAACGCTTTCGTAAGACGATCGCATCTGCCAAGACTTACGCTCGCTACGAAGAGCCTATACGCGCTCTCATGAGCAATAACCAAACACTCGTGTCTCCACACGAATAATGCACATCTAGAGCATCTCATGTAGTAAAGTTAGAGAGAATAAACCGCCAGCTTATGAACGTCTGCCAGCCCCCCCGCAAAACTAATCGAAGCATGGTTACAGTAAAAACAAAAGAGTTCCTACGCAAATGCTTAGGTAGTCGATATGTCAACTACCGCATTATTGCGCTCATTGACTTACTCTTGAGCATCATAGCCTCGCTGTCTGCTGTCTTTATAGCTAGCTACACGCTTCTTACGCTCACTGGGATTTACTTCCATGAGACTATCATAGAGTACACAGGACTGACACACCCTACCCTTTCTTTTTTGGGGCTTTCGGGAGTGGTTTCGCTGATTGTACTGCTCATCTTTCCCGTTTACAAGGGGATAATCCGCATTCGGACCTTCTCTAATGGCTTTAACTACCTGTGGTTATCACTGAGCAAAGCATTCGTACTGGGGCTGACCTTGGGCATTCTGTCTAGGGGATGGTTCTTTGGCGTGCTACACTTCGCCTTAGACACGTTCTTCACGCTTTTCTTCTTAACGGGCTTCAGGATCGTCGTGCAGTTTATCTGGAGCTTTGTCAATGGAGCTCCCACGACGATAAGTCGCACCCCTGCTCTCATCTTTGGCGTCAACGATAGGTCCTCACAGCTTGCCGACAAACTCGCCAACTCTTATCAGGACAAGGGGCTCTATGTCATAGGGTTCGTCGAGACAGAGCAGCCTACTCAAAGCATGACCGTCGGTGGTAAGCCCATCTTCTACACACCAGACACCACCAGCTTCTCCGCACTACTAAATAAGCATCACGTTTCCGTCCTCCTCTTCTCTGGTTACGATGTGCTGCACGAGAATGCCCCCTTTGCATCGATCTGCATAGATCGCAAGATACGCCTCCTCGTCGATCAGGAGCCACGACGCATACTCAACGTAGATAGCCGTCCCCCCATCGAGGAGATACAGATCGAAGACATACTTGGTCGTGAGGCCATCTTCCTCAACATGAAGCCTATCTCGGAGGCACTACACGACAAGACGATTCTCGTAACGGGAGCCACAGGCTCTATCGGTAGTGAGATAGTCCGTCAGCTCGCCCGCCTAGAGCCTCAGCTCATCGTGCTCCTTGACATCGCAGAGACTCCGATGCACGAGTTGCGCCTAGAGCTACAGAGATGCTATCCTGACGGACACTTCGCCTATGTCATGGGAGACATACGCAACCCTCAGCGACTAGACTTTGTCATGCGGCGGTTCCACCCCGACAAAGTCTTTCACGCAGCTGCCTACAAGCACGTACCGCTCATGGAGGAAAACCCTTGTGAAGCTGTCACTACCAATATCGTCGGCACCTTCAACATAGCGAGCAAATGTCTCGAGTATGGCGTCGATCAGATGGTCATGCTATCGACAGACAAAGCGGTCAATCCGAGTAGCGTCATGGGAGCTACCAAGCGCTTCTGTGAGATGATCGTCCAGAGCTTAGACCTAGCGATCAAACGAGGAGAGGTCCAAGCGACTGTGCCGACACGCTTTGCGACAACCCGCTTCGGCAATGTGCTTAACTCGGCCGGCTCCGTCATCCCCACCTTCAAGCGTCAGCTACAGCGTGGCGGTCCCCTCACGGTCACCGATCCACGCATCGAGCGTTACTTCATGACCATCCCCGAGGCTAGCCAGCTAGTCCTAGAGGCTAGTATGCTCTCACATGGAGGCGAGGTCTTCGTCTTTGATATGGGTGATCTAGTCAAGATCGCCGATCTCGCTAAGCGTATGATACGCCTAGCAGGCTACGAACCGGACAAAGACATCAAGATCGTCTACACGGGGCTACGACCTGGAGAGAAGCTCTACGAGGAGACTATCCACGACAAGGAGAAAGACCTCCCCACGGCACACAATAAGATTCACATCGTACAGACCCGTGAGGAGTCATTCGAGCGCATCCACCTGATGGTGTTGCTCTTCAAGCGGTTAGCACGACAGGGAGATGTCAACGGAGTCGTCTATCTCCTCAAGAAGGCAATCCCAGAGTATAAGAGTCTCAATAGTGAGCTCTTTGCCTCCTTCGAGCGTGGAGAGCACATCCCCTTCGACCTCGAGGAGGAGCTGAGCAAGGTCGCTGCAGAGCTACCACGGAGCTAGGTGCGGGGATTCGTCCCCATCAGGGTCGTTCGACAAATACCTCCGCTCTAATCTCTAGTTTCTAATCTCTAACCTCTAATAACTTAAAGAGAGGCACCCCGCATTGGGATGCCTCTCTTTATTTGTTTGTCTTTGAGCTAACGTGTCGCTTACTTAACGCTAGCTGATAGCGTACGACGCTCACGGATGCGAGCAGCCTTACCACGACGCTCACGTAGGTAGTAGAGCTTAGCGCGACGTACCTTACCGTGACGCTCTACGTGAATCTCCTCGATAAAGGGGCTGTTGAAGGGGAAGATACGCTCTACGCCCACACCATCTGAGATCTTGCGTACGGTGAAGCGACGCTGGTCGCCATGACCGCTGATGCGGATGACCGTACCACGAAACTTCTGGATACGCTCCTTGTTACCCTCCTTAATACGGTAGTCCACGACAATCGTGTCACCAGGGGCAAACTTAGGTAGCTGCTTGCCACTCTTAAAGTCTTCTTCGACTAGCTTGATAAAGTCCATAATGTTGTATTACTTTTTTGATTAGCTATGAGCTAAACGTAATATACACAGGCGACTGGCGAGACCCAAATCTAGTGGCTCGGTCTCTCTTCCTGTCAGAGATTACGCAAAGCTGATGACAAAGGTACAAAAATCTTGGCAACCAGCAACTACCTTCAAGAGCGTACATTCCACCCGCTAATGCAATTTCTCAAGAATGATGTTTTTGATGACTTCA
>URDQ01000022.1 GCA_900546675.1 uncultured Porphyromonas sp.
TGCAAGATTCTCTGACTTCCTCCTTCTGTTGCGGAGAGACTTTTGACACAGCTCCCTACAAAGGGCTACACGTCTGTGCGTCCGTTCCTGCGACAACACTTCATAGTCGTCAATCTTTATCTTGGCGGGGGCTCAGTCTTCTTGCTCGTAATAATACGAGTAGTCGATCCCCTTCATAAAAGTTTCTCTATCGTTTACCTTATCCGTAAGTGCAGCGTGTAGTAGACGTTTCAAGCTTGTGGCATCTGCCACACTGGCTCTCATAGCTTCGAGATAGGTATATTTATCCACTTGGCTCCAGTCCACACACAGCCCAAGTTGCTTCTTGAGCATTAAGTCGAGCCAAATACGTGTAGCACGCCCATTCCCTTCCCTAAAAGGATGAGCAATATTCATCTCCACATACTTATCAATAATCTGCTCCCATGTCTGCTCTGGCATTCTCTCTATACTAGTAAGGGTGTTAGGTAGGTACTGAGCCATGGCAAACTGAAAGCCTCCTTTGGCAATATTGACTTGCCTGATTTGTCCTGCGAAGTCGTAAAGTCCACCAAATAGATAGGCATGTATCTGTTGCAGCCCTTGCACCGTACCCACTTCGATACTGTCTAAGAGTTTGCTTTCAAAAAGGGCATACGCTTTGGAGCGACTGCGCCCATCAATAGTTTCCTCTCCTCCCACAAACCACTTCACGAAGCGCATAGCCCGATCATTGGGAAAGCTCTGTGCGAGAGCCACGACTCCTTTGTCATCGAGGGTGTCCGTTAGTCGCTTCTTCCCATCGGGAGCGAGGAGTTTCAACTGGTTAGTGGCACTAACCACTTCACTTTCCTCCCTTTTGAGTTTCGTCTTGAGATACTTCCAGTAGTTTCTGTTTTTGTTGTAATCGTCTTGGTCGTTGAGCACTCCTATGATGTCCAACACAGAGAACCACCATTTAGACTCAGTCTCGTCCCAAACGGCTCGCACCTCTCGGTCATTGAAAAACCGTATCGAGATCTTGCTCATACGCTTCGTGTGAGTTTGTTAGGCCTCTAAGGCATACTGTACCAAGGCGGGGCTAGTGCTTGCCGACCTTGGTGAGGAGGTTGCCCACCTCGCTGGCGGAGACCTCCTTGATGCCTCCGAGGGCGGAGAGGATGCCCGTTGCCTCATAGGGGAGGAAGAGCGTCTTGTCGGAGCTGTTGCGGCCGATCTTCTCGAGCGTGTCCAGATAGCGCATAGCTATAAGGTACTGCGTAGGATTGCTCCCCGTGCTGGCGACTGCGGAGGTGATGCGCTCGATAGCCTCTGCCTCAGCCTCGGCACGAAGGATGGTAGCACGAGCGTCAGCCTCGGCCGCGAGGATCTGCGCTTTCTTCTCACCCTCGGCATGGTTGACCGACTCAGTCATACGACCCTCAGACTCACGGATCATAGCCTCCTTCTGACCCTCAGCGGTGAGTACCTGAGCACGCTTGTCACGCTCGGCACGCATCTGCTTTTCCATAGCGTCACGGATGTCTCGGGGTGGGTTGATGTCTTGTAGCTCCACGCGGTTCACCTTGACACCCCACTTATTGGTCGCTTCGTCTAGGATGTCGCGTAGCTTGTTATTGATCGTGTCACGGCTGGTGAGCGTCTCGTCGAGGTCCATCTCACCGATCACGTTACGTAGCGAAGTCTGCGTGAGCATCTCGATAGCTACGGGGAGATTGGAAATCTCGTAGACCGCCTTGAGTGGCTCGACGATTTGGAAGTAAAGAACCGCATTGATCTCCGTGACGACGTTGTCACGGGTGATAACGCTCTGACGAGCGAAGTCGTAGACATTCTCTCGCAGGTCGATGCGGTCCGTATTGATGAAGCGCACGAGCGTGCCACCCTTACTAGATGAAGCTGTGATACGCCAAACCATAGGACGTGGCTTATCAATGAAAGGAATGATCAGGTTGATACCCGAAGGGAGGGTTTTGAGATAGCGTCCGAGACGCTCCACGATCATCGTCTCAGACTGCTGGACGATGACTAGACCCTTGGCGATGATGTAGATGACTAGGAGGACGAGTACGCCCAGTACGATGAGGGATGCTTCCATATATGTGTAGTTTTTTAGTTGTTATTCAGTTGTTTCTGTGATAGGCTCGACAATCATAACGATGCTGTCGTTGCTGACGATGCGAACCGTCTCGCCACGTGGGATGACCATGTCGGGTGTCATCGTGCGGGCGCGCCAGTTGTCTCCGTCTACGGCGATGCGCCCCGTCTCCCGACTAGCGTCTATGCACTCGGTGACACGAGCTGTGCGACCATAGAGTGCCTCTATGCCCGTGCGGGCGGTCTCCTTGTTGCGACTGAGACGGCGAACCATAGGGCGCAGGAGCAAAAGGGCGAGAATCGACCCGATGCAAAAGGTGAGCACCTGCCAAGTGCTCGAGGCGCCGAGGGCTGCGGGCAGGATTGCCAGCAAAGCTCCTATGCCAAAGCAGGCTACGACGAAGCCCGGCGTGAGTAGCTCAGCGAGTAGGAGAAGTAGTCCAGCTGTGAGCCAGAAGTAGATGGAAGAGTCGAACATAGCTTTAGTTGTGGATTAGAGAAGTGCTTCGATATCCTTGGCTAAGTTCTTCGGGAGCTTAGCCGATCCGTAGCGGGTTATGTCGGTGCCGTCACGGGAGATGAGGAACTTGTTGAAGTTCCACCGTATCGGCTTGACCGGCAGGTCTGAGTCTTGGCTCGTCTCCTCCTTGAGGAAGTTAAAGAGTGGGTGAGCGTGGGGGCCGTTGACCTCTACCTTCTGCATGATTTGGAAGGTGACGCCATAGTTGACCTGACAGAAGTCTCGTATCTCCTCATCGGTGCCGGGGTCCTGTCCGCCAAACTGATTGCAGGGGAAGCCGAGCAGGACGAGTCCCTGCTCGTGGTACTGCTTGTGTAGCTCCTCGAGTCCAGCCAGCTGAGGCGTGTAGCCGCACTTGCTGGCGGTATTGACGATGAGGATCACTTTGCCACGCAGGTCGGCTAAGTCTAGCTCCTTGCCCTCGGAGGTTAGGGCGGTGAAGTCGTATATCGTTGCCATAGTATTTAGAGTTCTGTTTACACTATGACAAAGATACACTTTAGCAGAGAGAATTGCAATAGTTTTGCGATGCACTTCAGTTTTGCACATTCCAGTGTCAGGGAGGGGGAGATGGAAAAAAGTCACGCCTAGGAAAGCGGTTGCTCCTAGGCGTGACGAGAAACGAACTAAATCGATGCAGTTCTTCCCTCTGTGGGTTACTCTTGCATCAATGCCTCTATATCGACCTTTGGCTTGGCGCTGGTACGCTGCCTAGCGTGGAAGGCTTTGTAGAGGGCGGGTACGACAATCAGCGTCAGCAACGTCGAGAGCGCCATACCGCCGATGATGACCCACGCCATACCGGTGCGTAGCTCAGCACCCGAGCCGCGTGAGAGCGCTACGGGGAGCATACCGATGATGGTCGACAGAGCCGTCATAAGGATCGGTCGTGTACGAAGCTTGACCGCCTGAATAAGTGCCTCGTCTACGGGCAAGCCTTCGCCACGAGCTTCGTTGGCAAAGTCCACCAGCAGGATCGCATTCTTAGCAACGAGACCGATCAGCATCACCATGCCGAGCATAGCGTAGATGCTCATAGCGGTATTGCTCATAGCCAAGGCTAGGAGCGCTCCCACGATAGATAGCGGGATAGCGATCATGACGACGAGCGGGTCTGTCCAGTTGTTGTACAGCAAGACGAGAGCTAGGTAGATAAAGAGTAAAGAGAGCAGGATGGCAGTGGTGAGGACGCTCATCGAGTCTGACATCTTCTTCATATCTCCAGCGGTCTGTATCTGTACGCCTTGGGGCATCTGCTCCTCGCTGAGCTGGCTCATAAACTGCTTGGCGATAGCGCCTGCTGGCACGCCGTAGGCTTGTGCGCGCAGGGTCACCGAGCTGTTGCGGTTGAAGCGCTCCAAGCGACTAGGCCCGATGCCGAGCGTGACATCGGCAAACTGCGACAACTGTATCAGGTCGCCTTGTGGATTGGCGACGGTGAGACTTGCCACATCTTCGATAGAGCGACGAGAGGCCTTGTCGGCACGTATATTTATCGCATACTCGTAGTCCCCCTGCGTGTAGCGGAGCTGGTCATTGCCCTGGAAGAGGGTTTGCATCATGCCCCCCACGTTGTCTAGCGTTAACCCCAGATTGGACATCTTGTCGCGATCCACCCGCACGAGGATCTCGGGGGTAGCGTTTTCGACCGAAAGGGTCGGCTGTATGACCCCAGGGACGGAGCTGAGGAGTGCCAAAGCCTTGTCCGCATAGCGAGCCACGGAGTCCTTGTCCGCACCTGAGATGATGTACTCGACAGCCGCCTTGGAGACGGTACCAGTCATGCTCACACTATAGACGTTGACACGCGCATCGACGAGGTAGTCGGTCAGAGGCTTGCGGATACGAGCTACGTAGGACTCGGTACCTTCGGGCGTCTTCTGGAGCTTGACATCTAGCTCAGCGAGGTAAGGGGTACCTTTGTTGCTCTGGCTGTTGTCACTCGTTAGTCCGACCATAGTTACCACCTTCTCCACCTCGGGGCGCTGCATAAGCCAGTTCTCAGCTTTGCGCACGAGCTGGTTAGACTCAGCCATAGAGATGTCCTTAGGCATCTCGAGCTGTATGATACACTCCTGGCGGTCCATATAGGGCTGGAACTCAAAGTTGATAAAGCCCAAGGGGAAGAGCACCAGCACCGCAGTCATCAGCACAACAACGATGCCTGCCAAAGCCCAGCGGTGGCTTAGTCCCCAGCGTGTGAGTGACGAAATGCCATCGGCAAAGCGACTGATGCCCCGCTCGAAGCCCGTGAGCATACGACCCAGCGGACGATCGTCACGTAGCGGCTGTATGTTGCCCAGCCTGGAGGTGAGCAGAGGTACCAAGGTGAGGGCAGCAAGTAGGCTGAAGAGGATGGAGATGACGATGACTCCGCAGAACTGACGCAAGATGTCCGACACCAGCGAATTGGTGAAGATGATCGGTAGGAAGACCACCACGAGAACGAGAGTCACAGAGATGACGGTGAGACCGATCTCGTTGAGCGCATCCCAAGTGGCTTGGACACGGTTCTTGCCCATCTCCATATGGCGGTAGACATTTTCGATGACCACGATGGCATCATCAACGAGAACACCGATGACCAGTGAGAGGGCTAGGAGCGACATCATATTGAGCGTGAAGCCGAAGATACGCATCCCGATGAAGGAGGAGATGAGCGAGACCGGCACCACGACCATCACGATGAGCGCATTGCGCACGTTGTGCAGGAAGAGCAGTATCACGAGCGATACGAGTAGGATCGCTAAGAGCAGGTCGGTCAGTACGGAGCTGATGGCATTGCGTGTGAAGGTCGTTGTATCTTGCGCTACCTCCACCTTGAGTCCCTCAGAGGCGTACTGCTCCTCAAGGTTTTGAATCTGCTTGCCGACAGCTTCGCTCACTTGGAGTGCATTGGCATCGGACTGCTTGAGTATGTTGATCAGGATCGCCTCCTGACCATTGACACGTCCCATCTTGACAGGATCTTTGACTCCGTCTACCACCTCAGCGACATCCTCTAGACGTATAGGCGTCCCAGAGACATTGCGCAGGATGAGGCGACGTAGCTCCTCGATAGAGGTTATCTTGCCCGAGAGACGTACGGCCATCTGCGTCTGGTCGCTCTGCAGGTAACCTGTCGGGAAGTCCAGGTTGGACGCTCTGATGGCTCCCTGTACCATCATCGGTGTGATGCCAAACTCCTGCATGCGTCCCTTGTCTAGGTTGATCTGTATCTCACGCTCTACGCCACCGATGAGGTCTACATTGGCGACACCCTTGATGTGCGATAGCTCGGGGACGATGCGCTTATCCACAAGGTCATAAAGCTCTGTGGAGCCGATGTCGGCTCTGGCGGAGAGGATCAGGATAGGCTTCTCGTCTACTGACACCTTAGAGATACGAGGCGAAAGCGTCTCGCGAGGTAGCTCGGCACGCTTGGCGGCGAGACGGTTTTGCGCCTCGGTCATAGCCTTGTCTATGTCAGTGCCAAAGTCAAAAGAGACCATAATCATCGACATACCCTCAAAGGAGTAGGACTGCATTTGGTCGATACCCTCCATACTGGAGAGCACCTCCTCGGCCTTTTGCGTTAGCGAGTTCTCCACCTCGCTAGGCGAGGCGCCTGGGTAGATGATCTGTACGTTGAGCAGAGGCGGTGTAAACTTAGGCATCAGCTCTGCACTCAAGCTCTTGAAGCTCAAGTACCCCAGCACGGTCAGCAGTATGAAGAGTACTGTGACGTAGATGGGTCGTTGGATAGATAACTTTACGATTTTCATGCTGTCGTCCGCTAAGTCACTCGTTGATAGTCTTGACGGGCAGTTCGTCCGATACGTTGATGAGTCCGGCTACGATGACACTGTCGCCAGCTTGTAGTCCGCTCAGCACTTCGATGCGGTCACCGATGAGAGAACCAGCGGTGACCGCTTTCTGCTTAGCCACGCCCTGCTCTACGACATAGACGTGGGCGTCCTTGACGCTGCCGACGATAGCACGGCGGGGTATCAAGATACCGTGTGTCTCCTGCTGACTGCCGAAGGATATGGAGACATACATACCTGGTCGCAGCCCGTCGGCGCTCTGCTTGTCTAGCATCACATTAACGGGGAAAGCGAGTGCGTGGTTCGCCTTGTCACCTACCATTGAAATCTTACCCGTGATCGTCTGACCTGGGTAAAGCTCGCTCTCGACAGAGACTGTCTGCCCCTTGGTAAGCTGCAAACGCTGGCGCTCGGTTACGAAGCAGCTAGCCTTGAGCTGTGAGTCATCGACGATGTCAAAGAGCTTTGTGCCAGGATTGACATAGCTACCGACCTCTACGTAGCGCTTGTAGATCCGTCCTGAGATAGGCGCCTTGATAGAGGCATCGGTAAGGCGACTGCGGCTAGATACGTATCGCCCCTGGGCTGCGACCATCTGCGTGTGCATCGTCGAGAGCTGCTGGTCGGTCACACCGCCCTGATCGTGCGCTTGCTGAAAGCGCTCGTAGTCCTTCTTGGCAGCTTCGTAAGCCACCCGACTAGCCTCGGCATCGGCTCGAAGTGTCTCGGCATCGAGCTGTATGAGGAGCTTGCCCTTGGAGACATGGTCGCCCTCGTCGGCATAGAGTGAGACGATACGTCCGCCGAGGCTAGAGACGAAGGATAGATCTTGCACACCCTCCACGAGCCCATTGGCAGTGAAGTCTGCGGTATAGTCGCTCTCGCTGACTACCTCTGTGCGTACAGCCACGGCCGACTCCTCAGCGAGGAGGGCTTGTGTCTTGGCGGTGGTGGATTTCTTGTTCAGTACTAGGACTAGTACGATGAGTCCGATAGCTAGTACGATGGTTATCGGTAGATAGACTTTTCGTTTCATAACTAGATAAGTGTGATGCTATTGAGTTGTTCTGTTATTGCATAAGGTCTCTGATCTCGCCTTTGCTCTTCTTGAGATCTATGTAGGCTTTGATATAGTCGCCGAGGGCGCTGGCGTAAGACATCTGCGCCTGCACGAGCGACTGACTCGCATTGAGCACATCAGAGAGCGAAGCTACACCGAGGGTGAAGTTTTGCTGTGCTAGGTCGAAGACTTGTGCTGCGAGGGTTTGGTTTTCCTTTTGTAGTGAGATCGTCCGCTGAGTGTCTTGTAGCTTGAGCGAAGCGTTGAGATGCGCCATGCGGAGCGACTGATCGAGGGAGCGTAGATCCTCCTGCGCCTTGAGCAGATCCATATGGCTCTCGCGCACCTTGGAGAGACGAGAGAGACCGCTAAAGATAGGTACCCGCAGGCTCAGCCCCAGCATCGCTGTCGGGTAACTGTACTGTGTATTGCCACCGCCAAAGAGCTTGTCGCTCATATAGTTGTACTGAGCATTGAAGGCGAGAGATAGGGTAGGGATGTAGTCATATCGCTTAGAGCGCTCCTGTAGCTGCGCCATCTTCTCACGCTCTTGTAGCTGCTGGTAAGCGATGTGCTGCACTGGGTCAAAGGTTGCTGAGCCACTCTCGGCGATCTCCTGCTGAGCTAGTAGATCTAGGTCTAGCGGAGCGATCACGATCGGCTCTGTGACCTCTAGTCCCATCTGTAGCTTGAGGAGGTTTTTCTGCACCTCCAGTCCGCTTTCGATAGCTGCTTGCTGTGTCTTGAGGTTGGTCAGGTTGACCTTGAGACGATCTACGTCTACCTTTTTGATTAGACCACTGGAGTAGCTAGCCTCCATCGTGCGGAGCATCTTGTCCATTAGCTCTACACTATGCCCCATCTGCTCAGCTGCATACTGTGTGACTTGAGCTCCATAATATAGTGTTGCAGTCTGGGCGATCACATCCTCCTCGGTCGAGGTGGCTGCTAGTGTCGCCATACGCTCAGAGACCTTGGCAATGTCGAGCGTGTTAAAGAGCGACATGTTGAGTATCTGCTGATTGACAGCAACTCCAGCGTTGGCACTGTACTGCGTACCCATCTCGATGGTCATGTATTGCGAAGCGTTGGGGTCGCGCATCTTCTCGGGAAGCATATTGTTCATAAAGTTCGGCATGATGAACTTAGCCTTCTTTACGTTGTCATTTAGCGCAGCCGACCCACTGATCTGAGGCATTAAAGCTCCGATTACCTCTTTGCGAGCTTGCTTAGCTTTTTCCTGATCGTAGGACGACTTCTTGACATTACTATTGTGCTGCACAGCATAGTTGAGGCATTGCTGTAGCGAGTAGCTCTCCTGAGCATAGCCTGAGGCTACAAGCAGGAGCAGGCTGATGAGGAGCAGCCTGGTGCGACGATTAGATCTTATCATGATTATGGTGTATAAACTAATTACCTTGTGTCGAGACGATGGCCCGTAAGTGATACTGTAGTATGGAGGCAAAGTAGCTCCCCGAGGGCAACGGCTTGCTGCGTATCACCGCCTGTATGTAAAAGCCAAATATCGAGTAAGACATATACTCGCATACGAAGGGGATGTCTAGATCGGCCCTATAGAGACCCGCCTGGACGCCCCGCTGCAGATTGATCGTCATCTGCTCCTTGAAGTAGCTAGACCCCATGACATGCTCCAGCATCGCCTGATCGGGATTGCTACGCATTAGGTCGGAGAAGAAGACGGGGTTCAGCGTTACGAAGAGCTCGTCTAGCTGTGCGAAGCACCTCGTCAAGCTCTCTATGGCACTCACCTCCTCATCATCGAGTATCGAGAGCACCTGCTGGAAGTCTCTCGAGATAGCGTGTACGCACTCCTTGAGTAGCTCCTCCTTGGAGCTGAAGTTATTGTAGAGGGTCTTCTTCGTGATCCCCATCTTGGTAGCCATCTCATCGAGCGATAGTCTGAAGCCCTCTTGCTTGAGTATGCTGATCGCCTTAGCTACATATTTATCCTTGCGACTATTTGTATTCATACGGTCTATATTTAAGACGTTTCGATTTGAAACTAGAACTGTTTCGTCTTACATTACGACGCAAAGGTACACTTTTCCCAATACAAAAGTGTAATCCGTGTAGTTTATTCTCGGATATTTGGTGAAAAGAAGGAGAAACAGTCGGACTAGATCGTCCTTTTCAAGTGACGAAAAGCTAGTATTAAAGCGCATCGAGGAAGAAAAAGGGGACCCCTACGTAGGAAATCGAAAATCCTCACGTGGGGAAAAAACATTCTCCACGTGGAGGCGAAATAAAACTTCGGAAGAATCAAATGAAACTTCGGAAGAAATGAATCTCGCCCACGTGGAGAATAAAGAATAGCCACGTGGAAATCATCAAATCTCCACGTGGCTATTACTATTAGTGGTGTACTTGTGATAGAGTAACCCGCTTTGCGTGGTTCTCTTTAGTCACCCTATCAAGAGGGTTCTTTGCTAGTCACCGATTATTGTCAAGGGGGATTGCCCCTGTTTAGATATTAAGTTGCGACTACTCCGTGATCACTCACGAGTCATAACTTTGTAAGTGATGCCGTTTAGTAGCAGTATGTAGCATCTGCTCGGCTCAAGTGTAATCTGGCTCATAGCAGGGTAATCACCGTGAGCCACCATCGTACCATCTACTGTGTAGAGTGTCAGGGAGCTATGGTTCGTAAGGATTAACTTGACTCCATCAATTGTGTAGGCAGGCGCTGTGACGACATCTTGCAGTGATGTGATTTGGCTTACCTTGACATTGTCTACCTGATAGGTTGTGGTTCGCTTGCTCTGAGAGCTATCATCGCCTTCGTACTCAAAGAGGATGAAGCTATCGCTGATGCCCTTAGGCAAGACGATGGTCTCTGTGGTAAAGTCGTCGGCATACCCCTGAGCTGGCTCCGTAGCGGTGAATGTCTTAAGCTCCTTAGTCAAGTGTCCCTGAGCATCGTAGAGGCAGACTTTGAGGGTTGCCCCATTGCAGAATCCGCTCTTAAGGTCAAACTGTAGCTCGTACTCCTTGGCAGCGTCTATCGCTACAAGAGGCGTAATGAGTCCTACGGTCAGTTGCTCTCCACTCTTAAATGCTGAGAACTGGGCATACTGATTACTGTTGTACTCCTTGATAATCCATTGGCGAGTACCGACTAGTGCCTGTGAGCTCCACCCCTCGGGTAAGGTGCCCGACTCAAAGTCCTCATTGAGAGAGATCGGCGTTGCCGTTGTGTCAAAGTGGTAGGAGCCTTGGGTCGGTTCGTCGTCATCGTCATTGTCATCATCTTCGTCGCCCTCCACGGTAGCTAGCACAGGAATCGCAAGAGATGCCTCGCCACTCTT
This sequence comes from uncultured Porphyromonas sp., assembly GCA_900546675.1. Lineage (GTDB taxonomy): Bacteria > Bacteroidota > Bacteroidia > Bacteroidales > Porphyromonadaceae > Porphyromonas. The sequence continues at coordinate 10,789 of URDQ01000022.1, forward strand.
TACTAAAATCTTGGTTGTAAATGATCCTGACTTCTTAGCATCAAAGGAGATCGTTATATCTCCGCCCTCTTTGGGTAGGGTCGTGGGGCTGATGGTAAAGCCCTCATCACCCTCTAGCGATATAGTCATATCCTCGCTTAAGCCCTCTCCAGTAAGCGTGATCAGATACTCATCACGCTCACCGATGAGAAACTCTCCAAAGTCTACACGAGACTCACTTGCCTTGATGCTACCCGATGAGGGCTGGTCGCTCTCAGTGTATACCTTGACATTGTCTAGGCGGTAAGCGGTCGTACGCTTTAGGCTCTTGTCGTCACTGTCCAGCCCCTTGTACAAAAAGGCGATAAAGCTATCATCACAGCCCGAGGGTAATAAGATCTCCATCGGTGTGAAGTCATCTCTCCACAATACATTGTCGGTGTGGGTGAGTGTCGTGAGTTCCTTGACAACCTTACCCGTCTTGTCTAGGAGTAGGACGGAGAGCTCAGCTCCATTGGCAAAGCCCCAGTTGTATTCGAAAGATAGCGTGTAGCTCTTTGTCGGATCCATATCGATCAAAGGTGTCGTCACGGCTGTCTCGACCTCTACACCTAGACCAAAAGGATTGATTTGTAGAAACATGTTATTGCTGTAATCTCTGACCTCCCACGCTACACGACCTTTGAGAGGGATTTGATCCCACCCCTTGGGTAGATTGTAGCCAGAGTCGTCCCATCCGTATGGCTCAAAGTCCTCATCGAGAGCTTGCGGAGTCATAGTGACATCTACATTGTAGGGATTAGAGGGGTCCAAGCCACGTCCGTAGAGCATAATCCCCTCATAAAGATCCCCAGCCGTTGCGGAGAGAGAGGCTGAGTGACTGCCGCCCTCTGTGGGGTGATAAGTGATGATTAGCTCTCCACCCTCCTTAGGTAGGGTAGTGGTGCTCAGGGTAAATACTTTGCCGCTGTCAGTGAGTGAGAGCTGTATGTCCTCAGGGAGGTTGCGCCCGAGGAAGGTGATAGTGTAGGTATGATCCTCATTGATCGCACGGCTATAGAAGTCGTAGCTACTTACGGAGGCTGTGAGTTCTTGCTCAGCGTTGGCAGGCTCTATGACGATGTCATCGATCTCGTAGGTCGTGGTCATAATCGGACCTTGCGTATTGTCATCGTTGCCAATGTACTCAAAGCATATGTAGCCTGGCTCTGTCGTGTCTGGTAGGTAGAGTATGTGTTCATCCCAAAAGGGAGCCCAGTCTGGATGGCTCTCTTTGATGAACTCCTCGAGGACTTGTACTACATTGCCATTGCGATCGAGTAGCTTCGTCACAAGCTTAGCACCATTGGCATAGCCTGTATGACTCCAAAAGTTTAGCTGATAGCCCTGCCCCTCATTCTCAGAAAACTCAATCAGGGGAGATACAAAAGCTGTGGTACACTTGCTCCCCGATTGGAAAGCTGTCATACGTAGAGCCGTATTCTCGTCAAAAGTCTTAAGGACCCACTTGCGTGATCCTTCTAGAGATACATTAAGCCAGCCAGTAGGGAGTTGCTCATCTTCGAAGTCTAGGTCTATCGTTGTGCAGGCGATAGGGGTGGCTGTCGGATCTACGCCGTAGGGATTGCTCTGAGCGTGTGAGGAGCTCAGTAGTCCTAGGAGTAGTAAGGTGAAGAGGTAAAGTCTTTGTCTCATAGTAAAGTGATAAGGTTTATGATAATCAGGCTTGATGATGCGCACTCTCTATCTAGAGCGCACCACAAGGTACTGCCCACTAGAGCAGTTGCGGAGACAAAGGTATGCTAATAATGTGAAGTGTGTGTTACTATGGGTGCAATCTAGTACTAAGGCTCCCCCCGTGTCGTAAGGTTATTGTGAACTTTGTGTGGTTTTGTGGAAAAATAGTATTACCTTTGCGCCACATTTCTATATATGTAATTGACAACAAGCAAAAGCTTATGAAGCATCACAAGACGATGATTATGAAGCTCCTACTTGCTGTGACACTCTTGGTGTCGCTCTCGTGGTCGAGCTTTGCACAGAGCGGTACACCTCCAGAGGGTATCGACTTTTCAGTCCTCACGGAGGAGAGTCCGCAGTCGGCTCTCTCCCTGCAGAGTGGCTACAAGGCTGCACTAGAGACGACCTGGCACTCGCTATATAGCAATAGTGCCGTCAAGTGGGCGGGGATATATAGTGACCAGTGGCTAGCCTGCTCGGCATCAAACTTTTCGGTCAAGGCGCCTTACAGCAGTTACCTTGTGACCTGTCCGCTAGCTCTAGATGCTGTCGGAGGTAAGAGCTTGACCTTCGACCTAAAGGTGACTTCGCTCAAGGGTAGTTCGCCTTTTCGCATCCTGCTCATTAATAAGAGTGGTGAGACTCTTCAGACGCTCTATGAGCAACAGTATGCTAAGCAGGACTTCACACCGACCTCGGTGTCGATCCCTACGGGGCTAACGGGCGTGGGCTTCATAGCCTTTGTCAATGAAGGCTCGCAGGGCAACTTCGCCAGTTACAACCTGAAGAACATCGAGCTAAAGGCTCCCTCGACAGAGGTGGCTATCAGCTACAACCCTGCAGAGGGGCTGACCTTCTCCGAGGTGGCTGCTGGCGAGGTAGGTGCTACCAAGGAGCTAGAGATTTTCATCCAGAACTTCACGGGGACACCCGAGGCTACGCTTACTGGGATTAACAAAGAGGACTTTCTCTTGAAGCCACTCTCTGGTGGGCTCACCGCCACGGGTGGTAAGCTGAGCATTACGTTTCTTCCTAAGAATGGTAACCCCAATATTACCGCGTTCGTCACCGTGGTGGCTGGCAAGACGAAGGTTGACATACCGCTCCAGGCTTCAGCCACAGGTGCTAGTGCTAAGATCAAAGTATCTGCCATGCCTGAGAGTATCGACTTCGGCTCTGTAGCTGTCGGGGAGACCTCGGTAGAGAAAGCGACCAGCATCACTGTACAGAATGCGATAGAGACGCCTACAGTCACCTTGACAGGTACACACAAGGGGGACTTTGCTATCAAGACAGGAAACACCTTTGACAATCACGGAGGTGGTATCTCCGTGACCTTTACTCCTACAGCTGAGGGGGTACGCACGGCCTCTATCGAGGTGAATGCCTCGGGCACAATCCTACAGATACCGCTCCAAGGTACCGCAACAAGTGGTGGCGTGACTCCACCTCCTCCAGGTAAACCAGAACCTAAGGAGGATCAAGAGCTACTGGTAGATCAGTTCTTCTATAATTTTGATGAGGCTGAGCGTCCTACCTCTTGGAGCTACAAGGGAAATGTGATGAAGGAGACTAAGGGGTACAACAGCAGCACGGGCTTTGCCGTCCGACTCGACCAGACTGCCTCTAGCGAGACCGCTCAACTCTATCAGGAGATAGACATAGATGCTCAGGAGTACTCTATGGCTCCAGGCTGTGTCCTCGAGGGTATGATACACTATTCGGTGCAGGAGCCTTTTGCAGATAATCATGGTATGCGTCTAGCCTGCCAGTGGTTGGACGCAGAGCGCAAGCCTATTGCGACGTCTGAGGACGCTTTTATCGCAAGTGATAGATACATCGAGTGGCGCAAGGCGTGGGACGAGCTACGCTTTAGGACGGTCGTTCCCGAGGGTGCTCGCTACTTTCGCTTTGGAGTAGAGGTCTCAGCTGGTAGTCTCGTCAAAGTGGACGACTGCTCTCTGCTACGTCTGACAAAGCTACACGCACAGGATCGCTTTGTCTCCGTATTGCCACACGCCATCTATCGTGAGGGTAAAACGACAGAGCCGATCCAGGGTACTATGCTGGTACAGTCTATGAGCAGTGGTAAGGTACAGCCTAACGTGACAACACCTTCTGGCACCTTTACCCTGACTCCTAGCGAACTGCCTGCGGGCCATCAGGTCACGGAGGTCGCCTACGCTATCCAAGCGAGTGAGCCTGGCGCTTATATCAGCGGAGCTTATGGTACGAAGCCCTACTCGGTTCAGTACGATGGTATGAATGGGTGGGCTACGATCCGTATCAATAGCTATATCATCGACCCCGCTACACCTCCTATGGTCCAGCTCTCTGACAAGACTCCTAATAAGACTCTCGTCTGCACGGTGGGTGAGATGGATGAAATGGAGCTAGAGTTTGACGTGACGGGCGTAATCCAAGAGGTGAAGGTACAGACCGCCTCTGAGAGTGGTTACTTCAAGAGTAGCACCAGTAGCTTCTTCTATTCACCAACTCAGAAGAAGGTCCTTAATAATAAGGTAAAAGTTACCTTCGCTCCACGAGAGGTGGGGACTTATAAGGCGACCCTAACGCTGACGACAGCTTGTATGGAGCCTGTCGTTGTAGAGATCATTGGCGAGTCTAAGGCTGAGACGGCTGAGTGGATGGAGACTTTTGCAGAGGATAAGCCTCTAGACAATCGCTTTAAGGGTGACAACTGGAAAGGGTATCACCGCTTTGACAAGGGGTACTACTACCTCAGTGGCTCTTGGGTAGAGGCTGGCAAGGTCTCTATCAGTAAGGATGGCCGACTGGAGAGCGATGAGCTACTAGTCAATGGTATAGACCAGGTGAAGCTCCTCCCCGCTACGGACGCTCTAGAGCTATACTACACAATCGATGGTGGAGGTCACTGGACGAAGGCTACGCTAGAGGGTGGTGTCTACAAGGTCGGCACGCATCGTCCTACGCGCTTTAAGGTGGTCAACGGCACCGCTGCCGAGGCTATGCTAAATCAGATCCTGCTCACGCAGTCTGCTCCTGAGAAGCGTCAGAGCATCAAAACGATTGCTCAGGCGATGATCCTCGTGGATGCTAAGGTGGCGCAGGGTAGCCTAGAGGAGTACTTCGATGGTCAGCGTCACACACGTGGCATTAACCTCGAGGGGTGGCAGAGCTTTGCGACGCTTGCTGATCGTCCCTTCAAGGGTTGGGAGCAGAAGAATAAGACTACTCAAGCAGTCGAGGAGACTTGCGCCCAGATTAGCTTCTTCAACTCTCTAGACAAGGATGATGCTCGTGAGCAGGAGGCGTGGCTGATATCTCCGCTACTCTCTAAGGTTAAGGCTCAGAGTATGTATCTGACCTTCCGCCTACGCTATGAGCTGCCTACGCAAGATGGTCAGGAGCAGTTTGGAGTATATCTCCTAACGCCTGATGGTGCCGGAGGTGTCAAGCCCCAATTCCTAGATATCACAAAGCTACTCCTCGTACCACAGATGGAGCCCGAGCGCTGGTATGACTACTGTGTGGATCTCTCTAAGGTGGAGGGGCTACAGATCGATGACTACTTCTACGTTGCCTTTACGATGTACAGCCCTAAGGGTGGTACGAGTACTTCGCTCACCTTTATGGTAGATGATGTAACCTTTGGTCGTACAGACCTGCCTGTAGTCAAGGCTGATCCAGAGATGATCAACTTCATCTTTAAGCCTAATGTGCCTTGCCCGCCACAGACGATACAGGTCTCTGTAGAGCATCCTAATAAGGAGGTGACAGTCTCCCTAGAGCCGAGCAAGCTGATGGAGGAGTTCAAGCTATCTGCTCTGAAGCTCCCCGCAGAGGGCGGTGACCTAGCCGTCGGCTTTAGTACGAAGCAAGAGCGTGATCGTGCTGCCGCACTACTTCTACAGACTAGAGGTGGGGTGTCTAAGCTGGTGCGTCTGCTAGCCCAAAAGGACACCGCTGTGGAGAGCCTTGAGCCTCTACGACCTGTCTATGTCTATCCGACAGTTGCCACGACTGAACTACATCTCTCCCTCCCGTGTCAGAACTACTGGATCTACACGACAGACGGGCTACTCGTTATGAGCGGTGAGGCTTGCAGTAGGGTTGATGTGTCGGCACTGGCAGCAGCTCGCTACTATATCCGTCTACAGATGACAGACGGTGGTGTGGCTACGCTTCCTTTTGATAAGCAGTAAGCTTCGCTAGTCTAAGTGAAGCGTGTGGCGAGGTGTCGCACGCTACAAAACAACGATACGCCCCAGTTCTATCTTTAGAGCTGGGGCGTGTTGACTTATAGTAGAGCTTTTGGCTCTTATGGGGTTAGCACACGTTCTCTTTGTGGACTATTGAAACGTTTGCAGGCCATAGACGGACATTGCGTACATTGGGGAGCAGGATCTTGTAGTCAGCCGTGTTATCTTTGCATTGCCTATCTAGGGATTTACGGAGTGAGCAACTGATAGCTGGTCGTGAAGCTGTCGTAAGACGAGGAGCGACTCGGGACCCATATTGAAGAGCAGGTCGAAGATACTGAGATTGGCAGCGAAGCCGAGCGAACCTGCGAAGACTTGGTAGTACGGAACGGAGACAATAGCCTCTTCGGTCGCTGTGCTGGCGGTGGAGATGGGCGGCAGGAGCTGTGAGCACAGGTCTGCTGAGACACCGACATATTGCTCTGTCTCTCGCCACTGGTAGGGGAGTCGAATGAGTTGGCAGATGCGCATGATGAGCCACTGGTTATGCTGATAGAGCGATGTGGCTCGGTGCGACTTGTCGAGGTAGAGTGGTGCTAGGTCGGGAGCGTAGTACTCGTAGTAAGGTGATGCGCCGTAGCAGGTCTCTATAGTGTACCAGTGCTTGTGCCGCCAGTTGTCATGCTCAGCGATCTGCACCGACTGGATAGGGCACTGCTGTGAGGAGCCCGCTAGGACGGGAATAGAGAGCTTCATTACCCCCTCGGCACTTACGATGGCGCAGCGATTGCGGTAGGTCTGCTTCTGATAATACTCGTGTGCCTCTATACGCGTGGAGCTGTCCAGTAGATAGCTCATATAGGCGACTGAGGGAGCGTATGCCGTGGGGAGCACTACCATATTACTGTTGCTGTAATCTCTGAGCGGTGAATCGGTCCGAGGTGGCGTGAGTCTATCGTCTCAGCCGTGAGGGGGGGCTTGGCTAAGAGCCAATACTCATCGGCTGCCAAGATCACTTCGTAACTGCTTTGCTGTAAAGGCTGGGGGAGTGGCATAATAAAGGTTTGCCGGCCACGCTTCCCCAGGACAAGGAGTTTGCCCTCGGCAAAGCGTAAGGTATCGCTCGGTTCGCCCACGACTCGTAGCATCAGCTTGCTCCCAGCTAAGCTGTCGGCTGTTAGCGTGAGGAGTACATCATCGCCACGATGTGGCTGTGCGATGCGACTCATCAAGTGATAGCTGCTACCGTTAGGTGTCGGCTGGCGATAGACAAAGCAGAAGAGACGTCCGACGATGATGAGTCCTACTATGATCGTCGGAAGTACCCAGCGTAGCCAGGTGGCTCGTCTCCTCGTCGCTATGTCAGAGTGGCTGACCATATATCGTGTGCATCATACGTCTCCAGCGTATCTTGCCATTCCAAAGACCTAGATCCTTGTCTAGCGATAGCCAAAGTAGAGCCGGACGACCTGCGATATGATCCTCGGGAACGAAGCCCCAATAGCGACTATCGGCCGAGTTGTGACGATTGTCACCCATCATATAGTAGTAGTCCATCCCAAAGGTGTAGTGCGTAGCGGGCTCCCCGTCAATGAGGATGGTGCCATCGGGACGCTGCTCGAGGGCGTGTCCCTCGTAGTTGTGTATACACCGGCTGTAGAGTGCTAAGGCTTCGGGTGTTAGCTCGATGGTGAGGCCCTTGCGTGGTATCCTTAGTGGTCCGTAGTTGTCACGGGTCCAGCCGAGGTCATAACCTACGGGGTAGAGATTGGTATTGGGATCTTGTGATACAACGATCTTAGCGACACGGCTATCACTAGCTAATTGCTGGCGCATAGTCTCCGTGAGTGGCAGCAAGTAAAGTGCCTGCACGTCGCTCAGATCAATGCCTGTCAAGCCCATCTCCTCTAAGTCGGCCGTCGTGAGCCGTGACGCAGAGACCACGTGCTGGTCGTCGAGACTAATGCCTAGATGCTTGAGCTCCTCAGCGGAGAAGCGTCCTCCACGGGTGCAGACCCAGTAGTTGAGCTGCATATGCTCGGGACGGTCCTGTAGCTTGCCATCGATATAGATGTCATTGTTGCGTATCTCAATGAGATCGCCAGGGAGCCCCACACAGCGCTTCACATAGTGGTCACGACGATCCACGGGACGATAGACGATCTTGCCAAAGACCTCTGGCTGAGCTTCTAGAGCAGCTCGTCCACCATACATCTCCTTGAGGTAGTAGTAGTCGGGGTTAGTCACCTTGGTCGTGACGGTGTCGCCCGTGGGGAAGTTGAAGACGACAAGGTCGCCACGCTGTACCTTTCGGATGCCTTTGAGTCGCTTGTAGGAGAGCTGGGGCTTGCGAAGGTAAGACTCACGGCCGAGGAAGCGGTTTTGCGTTAATGGCACCTGCAACGGAGTCATCGGCATGCGGGGACCATAGGTCACTTTGTCCACAAAGAGGTAGTCACCGACGAGGAGCGTCTTCTCTAGTGAGGAGGTGGGGATGGCAAAGTTCTGAATGAAGAAGATGCTGAGCAGATGCACGCCGATGACTGCCCAGAGGAGGTCTGCCAGCAGCGAGACGAAGCCCCGCAGCGTCTTGTTCTTGATGTTGCGATACCAAGACCAATTGATGAGCTTGGTAAAGTAATAGTCTAGGATAAAGGGGAGGAAGATGAGCCAAAAGGGACCAGCCCAAAGGACGCAGAAGAGAAGGTAGAGGATTGGTATGACGATGGCTACAATCTTCTGAAAGAGGGACTTGTCTTGCCAGTGAAGCTTCAGTTTCATAGCGTGAAGGGTGTGTGGGTACAGCTATTTGTGTAGGATAAGGTCACGCATAGACCAGACGCCTACGGGGTGCTGCAGGAGATACTCCGCAGCGAGGGTGGCTCCTAGCGCAAAGCCCCGACGGCTATAAGCCTCGTGGCGTAGCGTTATCTCATCGATGTCAGAGTGATAGATGACTGAGTGGATACCAGGCACCTCGCCCTCACGGATTGCCTCGATGCCGAGAGAACCGTCGTGAGTCTCTACTCCTAGATGCCAATCGTGTAGTGAGGGGGTCTGCTCGATCAGCCCCTCGGCAAGTGTGATCGCAGTGCCACTAGGCGCATCAAGCTTGTGTATGTGATGCGTCTCCTGAATGCGTGGCGTGTACTCGGGATAGGGAGCCATAAGCTGTGCGAGCTGCTCATTGAGGATCATCATCAGATTCATCCCGAGGCTAAAGTTGGACGCAGCAAAGAGTCCTCCACGACTAGAGCTTTGCATCTCAGCCTTGAGCGCCTCTAGTTGCTCCTTCCAGCCCGTACTGCCCGTGACTACGGGTAGTCCCGCCTTTAAGGCAGCTTGGCAAAGCTGATAGCCACTCTCAGGAGTGGAAAACTCAATGGCGACGTCGGCCTCTCGCAGAGAACCGTCCTCTAGTAAGGCAGCGTCAGCCTTATCTATGCGAGCAACTACCTCATGTCCGCGCTGGGTGGCGACCTCTTCGATCATATGCCCCATGCGCCCATATCCGAGTATAGCGATTTTCATAGTAGTTAGTAGCGGGTTAATTAGCAGGTATGCGTGAGGAGTACCTATGTCTCCTCACAGCACACGTCGTGTAGGGTTTTACTTCTTAGCTTCCTTAGAGTCCTTAGACTTAGCCTTGTAGGCAGCGTTGAGGAAGTCGAGGACTTCTTGGGTGATGTCAAAGCTTTCGCCAGCGTACATAACCCCTTCTAGACCTACGGAGGTGAGGATCAGATCATACTTCTTATCAGCGTTGAAGGCTTTGAGCTGAGCGGTTACTTCGTCGTGTAGTGCCTTCTGTGCATCTGCTTGTGCTTTCATCGCCTCCTCGGCATAGCGCTGCTCCAGCTGAGCGCCCTCTTGCTGCAAAGTGGTGATGCGCTTCTCCTCAGCATCGACTTGAGCCTGAGAGGTGAAGAGGCCCTTCTGAGCTTTCTCCATATAGCTGGCATAAGCCTCCTGAGCCTTCTGAGCTTTGTTGGCTAGTGTCTGCTGATTGCGCTTGAGCTGAGCCTCTATCTGCTTGTTGGCCTGGGTGTAGTACTCATAGTTCTTATAAAGTGAGTCGAGAGATACGACACCTATCTTGAGCGTGTGATCGCTAGTAGGGGTGCTCTCTGTGAGTGCTCCCGAAGTGGTGACCTGCTCTTCAGCCTGCTTCTTTTGGCAGCTACCGAGTAGGAGAGACGCAACGAGTAGGGAAAGTAGGAGGATTGATTTCTGATTCATATAAGTTATAGTGTTGATTGACTAGTATGATAGGAGATAGGATTATTGCGGATCATCGGCTAGACGGTCGGCTAAGTTTTGCCGTGAGGCTAGCTCCGCCATCTGCTTGTTGGCACAGCCTATACCTCTCTTCTTAAGAGCTACACTATCCTCTATATGAGAACTCTGAGGACTCTTGTCGCCCTTGACAATCAGTCGCAAAGCGAGTAGAACTACGGCGAGTCCGATGAGGATAATGGATATGATGATGAGTTTCATAGTTTTTCTTAGTATATTTGCAGGGAGAGAGTAGCACAGCGCTACAGCTCTCAGGTAGACAAAGGTATACCTTTTGTCGGACTTACGCACGCATTTGGTAAGACAAATTGATGACGTGCGGTAGTTAACAAGCTAATATTCTAACCTTTTCAAAGCAGTAAACGATGCAAATAACAGATCTAACTCACATGCCCATCTGGCAGCACTTCTACGAAATCACCAAGATCCCTCGCCCCTCAAAGCATGAGGAGCAGATACAGGCTTTCCTTAAGAAGTTTGCCGAGGAGCATAACCTAGACTATGCGCAGGATAAGACAGGCAACATCGTCATCCGCAAGGGTGCTACGCCTGGTATGGAGGACCGCGAGACCATCATCCTCCAGGGACATATAGATATGGTCTGCGAGAAGAATAGTGACGTAGAGCATGACTTCTACAAGGATCCTATCAAGACAAAGATCACCGATGGGTGGATTCACGCAGAGGGTACGACCCTAGGTGCTGACAACGGTATCGGTGTCGCTGCAGGGCTCGCTGTCCTAACCGACCCCACCGTAGGGCATGGCCCCATCGAGTGCCTCTTCACGGTAGATGAGGAGACTGGTCTGACGGGTGCTATGGGTATCGAGCCCGGCTTCGTCGAGGGACGCATCCTCCTCAACCTCGATAGTGAGGACGAGGGCGAGATGTTCATCGGTTGCGCTGGCGGTATGGGTACGATGGCTTTCTTTGACTACACCTCTGAGGCTACACCCGCTGGGCAGATTGCTCTCGAAGTAAAGGTAAGCGGTCTCAAGGGCGGACACAGCGGTGGCGATATCCATGTCGGTCTAGGCAATGCTAATAAGCTTCTCGTACGCTACCTATATAAGGTACTCAAGGAGGTGCCTGAGATGCGCCTAGCTATGATTGATGGTGGTAATCTACACAACGCCATCCCTCGTGAGGCTAAGGCTGTCATCACGATCCCTGCTAATCGCAAGGAGGATCTAGCTATCTGGGCAAACGAGATGGACGCTGAGTTCCGCAATGAACTCAAGAAGGTTGATCCTAATGTCAACCTCCGTGTGGAGACGACCACAACGCCTAAGGAAGTAGTTGATGCTAAGACGGCTGACACGGTCATCCGCACGCTCTACGCTTGTCCTCACGGTGTGATGGGTATGAGCCACTCGCTAGAGGGACTCGTAGAGACCTCTACCAATCTAGCTAGTGTCAAGATGCAGGAGGGTAATGTGATCAGCATCGAGACGAGCCAGCGCAGCTCTACTGAGTCGCTCAAGGAAGATGTGGGCAATATGCTCCTTGCTCTCTTCGAGCTAGCTGGTGCACGCACTGAGGTTCGTGACGGCTACCCTGGTTGGGCTCCTAACCCCGACTCTGAGATCCTAAAGGTTGCTGAGAGCACCTATCGCGAGCTCTTCGGCAAGGATCCCGAGGTCAAGGCTATCCACGCTGGTCTCGAGTGCGGACTCTTCCTCGCAAAGTATCCTTACCTTGATATGGTCTCCTTTGGTCCGACGATGCGTGACGTACACTCACCCGCAGAGCGTATGGAGATCAAGACGGTGGAGATGTTCTGGCGTCACCTCGTAGCGATCCTCAAGAACGCTCCTAAGCGCAAGTAATCATAGCTAAGACTTGTAGACCAAGTCGACAGCTCCATAATGAGAAGGCTCAGTCGCAGAGATGCGGTTGAGCCTTCTTACTTCATAGTCAAAAGAGTTTATTGCACGATAGCCACGTGGAGAATCGACGTTCCCCACCAGGCTGTTTTTCGTTTCCTACGGAGGAACGAAAAGTTTCCAAGGGTGGAAATTTTATTTTCCAAGGCTGGAAACTTTTTGGAAACCTGCGAGAGAGTGTCCTCTTCCTGAAAAAAGTACACAGTTGGGAAGGTGTTACTGAGATGGTAC
>URDQ01000023.1 GCA_900546675.1 uncultured Porphyromonas sp.
TATCAGAAGCTCGATGAAACCAATTCAGTTGCATTTGATAGTTGAATCTACAGTTCGAGGTCTCGATAGGAGGTATACCATCGTAGACAGCTTCTCAGCTTGGCTAAAAGTTTGGAGCGTAGAAGAGTGTCACTCCAAAATAATAGTACAGTCAAAGGCTATCAATAAACTATCTGAGAACGCTCAATCAGACAATGCTATAACGTACATCCGTTGCTCCAATGTCAACGAATTTCTTACGAAAGGGCTGGGATTAGATGTCAGCTTGATCCCATACAGCCTAAAGGAAGATGAATATTGGCGTGGTCTAGCTAAGCGTATAAATATCAATGATGAGTTTACCCTAGATGCTTTTGTCAACGATTACTTTGGGATCAACAGCCTGAACGATCACAGAAGGTTCATAGAGTTGTGGTTTAATACAGAAAAGACTTTCTCTCGGTGGTTGCTAATCTCATATTACTTAGCAAGAGTTGGTAAACCTGGATATCTTACAGATATTTTGTCAACACAGTCATTTAGAACCTCACAGTCACTGGTCTCTGCTCTTGTTTTGAAAGTGTTTGAAGCGGAAAATCATGAGAACTACTTAGAGGAACGCTCTGAGATAATCCGCATTGTCAAGCAATGTGGGGTTAATCCACATAATAAGGTTGAGCAGGAGGTACGCAGGAAACTAGAAGAACTCGCTGAGCGATTTGGATATCAAACTGCCCTACGATATAACGAAGGTTTTGCCCGATCTGAAAAAGAGTTGCTTATTGAATGGTTGGGGCATGGACACATACGCAAGTCTGACGTTGAAGAAATCTTTCCAGAGTTGCAATCCTATATGGAGCACTGGGAATTATCTGAAGATACGTCTATTCAGTGGATTTGGAACTATATGGATTTGTATAAGCAATGCAAGATTGCGAATTCATATAGTAGTGAGGTTCAGAGTATAATATCTGACAAAAATCAATCTTCGGCTTCGTTTAAGTCTTGGTACAACTCATTTAGTACGACTCGCACCAAATTAGCAAATAGGACTGATATCGATGCCTTCTATTGGATAGATGGGCTTGGCATTGATTGGATACCATTTATCATCAAGCAAATTGACAACCTCAACGGAGACGGGATATATCTTAATGAAGTGCTGGTAGCTCGCTCTCTGCTCCCTACGACGACTGAGATCAACAAAGTAGATCTTCAACGACTCGCAGGAGCAGAGCTGGGAAAAGAAGGAGACTTGGATAAATTTGCACATGAGTGTACTCGGTATCCTCAATATTTGGTGGAAGAAATGGAGCGTGTTGCATCAGCAATAAAGTCGATAGCCGAAAGATATGTAGGACAAAAGGTCGCAATCATATCAGATCATGGAATTTCTTATCTTTCGCAATTTTGTGAGGGTTATAGGTTGGGTGGGGTGAAGACAAATCATCATGGAAGATGTGGAAGTAGAACTCTGCCTCAAACTATAGGTGACGGCAGGTTTATTGTCTTGGAAGATCGTCAGACTATTTGCGCTCTAAAGCATGAATCGTTAGAGGATAAAGTATCCGCTGGACGAGGTGTGCATGGTGGTTGCACGCCAGAGGAAGTTCTGGTTCCAATAATCATACTATCACCTTATGAGCGAGCTATAGAATATGAGACTGATTTGATAACCCCCGAGCTCCTTGGTAATAATCCTGTGGTACGCTTCTCAATTAAAGGCCTTTCCAATATTGATGTCCCGAGAGTAGTCTACAACAACCGCAGTTATGGCTTAACTTCTCTTGGTGACAATGTTTATGAGACTTTACTCTCTTCTTTGGACTCAAAGGTCACTAAGATCGAAGTTTGTATTGGAAATGACTACCGCAAGGAATTTGATATTCAAGTGAATAGCGGAGCAGAAGAGGATGATGACTTGTTTAGCTTCTAACAAACGATTGCTATGGAAAATCTAACAAAAAAGATACGTCAAGCTTTTGGACCCCAGACTATTTACAAGGATGCCACAGAAACCTCCTCTCTTTTTGCTGGACGCAATCTGCCTTCTTTTGTAAAAGACTTTTTGGTGAAGAAGTATATAAACGATGAGGGAGTCATAGATAAAAGAGGGCTTACAGCGTTTCTAGAAAAAGTTATACCGATAAAAACGTCGGAAGTAAAGGATCGACTTGGAAGTGGCGAGGAACTCGTTTTGCTAACACGATTTGAAGTCTATATTGACTTGGTAAAGGGTGTTAGGCGCTTCGGAATTCCCGATATGGGGATTAAGTTGCGTGAGGGAATAATCCCAGATTACGTTTACAATAAACATAACGGGGAGCTTGTAGATGGAGAGAAGTGGGGAATTATCAAGATTTGTGTGATGCCTGACGATGATGGCAAGAAGAATCATGTTGAGATGCTTGACTTCAAGCCTTTTAAGCCATACAAATCTATTGATATGACATTCTACCGTGACGCAAGAAAGCAATTTACTACAGAAGAGTGGATTGACTTCTTGTTATCTGCTATGGAGTATAACGCTGAGGGCTTTTCGAATATGAAAGAAAAGACAGAGTTCCTCACACGTCTACTCATCTTTGTAGAGCCAAGATTAAATGTCATAGAGTTAGCTCCAAAAGGCACAGGTAAGTCATATGTGTTTGGTAATCTATCAAAGTATGGCTGGCTGGTAAGTGGAGGTAAAGTAACAAGAGCCAAACTCTTCTATGATAAGCAAAGGCAACAAACAGGCATCTTCAAGAATCATGACTTCATTGCATTTGACGAGATTCAAACTATCGTTTTCCAGGAGCGTTCAGAAATTCAAGCAGCCCTTAAGTCATATCTAGAGCAAGGAAAAACGACGATTGATAACTTTGCATTCATCTCGGACTGTGGGTTAATGTTGATGGGGAATATTGATCTTGGCGATAACAGAAGACCTATTTCTCGAAGGTACTTTGACAAACTTCCTGAGAGCTTTAGAGAGTCTGCTTTGTTAGATAGATTTCATTGCTTTATTGAAGGGTGGTATCTGCCTCGCATCAACAAACAGATGATATTTACTGGCTGGACTGTAAATGTGGAGTACTTCTCAGAGGTTCTCCACACACTACGTACACAAAATATATATAGTCAGCTATTTGATGAGCTGATTGGTTATGAAAAGCAAGCGGACAATCGTGACTTCAATGCTGTTAAACGGACTACTGTAGCTTCTATGAAGCTCTTGTTTCCACATTGGACATCTGCAGAGCAAGTTAACCGTGCAGAGCTGGATAGGTTCTGTTTGCAGCCTGCTATTTATCGGAGAGGCATCATCAAAGAGCAATGTCATAATATAGATCCCGAGTTCGACACGCAAATGCCTCACTTTTGGGTGAAGGGTGAAGATTGAGAGACGTAGCTACTGCCGAGTCCTATCGTCTTCCCTCTAACCTCTTCCCTCTAACTTCTAATCTCTGCGCCCGCTTGTCAGGTCGAAAAGTTTTTGTACCTTTGTCCCCGCTATACCTACTGTGGGTAGCTGTGATGTGCGACTTGGTCGTATCTGCAGCGTCTTATAGCAGGGTAGCAAGAGAATCATATTTGTAAATCAAGAATTAAGTAAACGAGAAGTTAATGCCTACTATCCAACAGTTAGTAAGAAAGGGACGAGAGACCTTTGAGGAAAAAGGTAAGTCTCCAGCCTTGGGTTCATGCCCACAGCGTCGTGGCGTTTGTGTCCGCGTTTACACAACCACCCCTAAGAAGCCAAACTCGGCTATGCGTAAGGTGGCTCGTGTACGTCTGACCAACGGCAAGGAGGTGAACGCCTACATCCCTGGTGAGGGTCACAACCTTCAGGAGCATAGTATCGTCTTGGTGCGTGGCGGTCGTGTCAAGGACCTGCCTGGTGTACGCTACCATATCGTGCGTGGAGCACTCGATACAGCTGGTGTCGATGGTCGTCGCCAGCGTCGCTCTAAGTACGGAGCTAAGCGTCCTAAGGCGAAGTAAACTAGTCGCCTAGATTGAGATGCCGTGGCGAGGTGCTGGATGGCCTACTGTCCCCCTCGGCCTATTACTCCCCCCTAGTGGGCGAGTATACTATACAATAGGTACATCAGCGAGTACCTCTCCCCACAGAAAAATCTATCTACACTCCTTGTCGTAGTGCGTCCGAGCTCTCTAAGTCGTGCACCTCTTACGCAGGAGTGCAATCTAAATCTAGTAACCACATTTGTTCCCGTGGTTCTATTTGGATAAGCTAATCCTTGTAGATCAAGGATAGGTTGAGTAAATGCTCCAGAGGGGGCGTTGAAGACAACAAATCGTAATGATGGCAACCCAAATAAGACGACGAGACAATAGTATAATATCACGAAACAATGAGAAAGGCTAAGCCTAAAAAGAGGCAGGTACTGCCCGATCCCGTATTTGGAGATCGTCAGGTCACAAAGTTTGTGAACCACCTCATGTATGATGGCAAGAAGAGTCTTGCATATAGCATCTTCTACAAGGCCCTTGATATCGTCAAGGATAAGATGTCGCAGGAGGAGAAGAGCGCCCTAGAGATCTGGAAGGCAGCTCTCGATAATGTAACCCCCCACGTGGAGGTCAAGTCTCGTCGTATCGGAGGAGCAACCTTCCAAGTGCCGACAGAGATACGTCCAGAGCGTAGGGAGTCTATCTCCATGAAGAATCTGATCATCTTCGCGCGCAAGCGTGGTGGTAAGACGATGGCTGACAAGCTTGCAGCAGAGATCATGGATGCTTACAACAGTCAGGGTGGTGCGTTCAAGCGTAAGGAGGACGTACATCGTATGGCTGAGGCCAACCGTGCTTTCGCACACTTCCGCTTCTAACCTACACTAACCATAAAATCTATGTCTGCAAATCATTCTAAGCTCGAGCAAACTCGTAATATCGGCATCATGGCACACATTGATGCTGGTAAGACGACGACCTCTGAGCGCATTCTCTTCTACACCGGACTAACACACAAGATCGGAGAGGTACATGATGGTGCCGCTACGATGGACTGGATGGAGCAGGAGCAGGAGCGTGGTATCACGATCACCTCTGCTGCGACTACGACCTTCTGGACCTACGATGACAAGAAGTATAAGATTAACCTGATCGACACCCCGGGACACGTTGACTTTACTGTCGAGGTAGAGCGTTCACTCCGTGTCCTCGATGGGGCTGTTGCTACTTTTTGTGCCGTGGGCGGTGTACAGCCTCAGAGTGAGACTGTATGGCGTCAGGCTGATAAGTACAAGGTGCCTCGCATCGCATACATTAATAAGATGGACCGCTCGGGCGCAAACTTCTACGAGGTGCAGCGTCAGATGGTTGATATGCTCGGAGCTAAGGCCTGTCCTATCCAAATCCCAGTAGGGGAGGAGGACTCTTTCAAGGGGGTTGTCGACTTGATAACCATGAAGGCTATCATCTGGCATGATGAGACCATGGGCGCTGAGTACGAGATTGATGAGATCCCTGACAATCTCCGCGCCGATGCTGAGGAGTGGAGAGATAAGCTCCTAGAGACGCTCGCAGAGACTGACGAGGCTCTGATGGAGAAGTACTTTGACGATCCCTCTACGATCACAGAGGACGAGATCCGTACAGCTATTCGCAAGGCTACACTAGCGATGGAGATCTTCCCGATGCTATGTGGCTCTTCATTTAAGAATAAGGGCGTACAGACACTTCTAGATGCTGTCTGTGCTTATCTACCTAGTCCTATGGACACACCAGAGGTAGTAGGTCATGCGCTAGACTCTGACAAGGAGGAGGTGCGTGAGGTCGATCCCGATGCGCCTATGAGTGCACTCGCCTTTAAGATCGCTACTGATCCCTTCGTAGGTCGTCTATGTTTCTTCCGCGTGTATAGTGGTCACATTGACGCTGGTAGCTACGTCTTTAACTCACGCTCTGGCAAGAAGGAGCGTATCTCACGTCTCTTCCAGATGCACTCTAATCACCAGAACCCGATGGAGTCTATCGGTACGGGTGATATCGGTGCTGGCGTAGGCTTCAAGGATATTCGTACCGGTGACACGCTCTGCGATGAGAATGCACCGCTTATACTGGAGTCTATCGACTTCCCCGATCCAGTGATCGGTATTGCTGTGGAGCCTAAGACGCAGAAGGATCTGGATCGTCTCGGTGTCGGGCTGGCTAAGCTCGCTGAGGAGGATCCAACATTTGTCGTCAAGACCAATGAGGAGACGGGTCAGACCGTCATCAGCGGTATGGGTGAGCTACACCTAGACATCATTATAGACCGACTGAAGCGTGAGTTCAAGGTCGAGTGCAACCAGGGTCAGCCACAGGTGGCTTACAAGGAGGCTGTCACTCAGACTGTCGATCTACGCGAGGTATACAAGAAGCAGTCAGGTGGTCGTGGTAAGTTTGCTGATATCATCATCAAGTTTGGTCCAGCAGATGAGGACTTCGAAGGCGCTCTACAGTTTGTCGATGAAGTCAAGGGTGGTAACGTCCCGAAGGAGTTTATCCCCTCCGTCCAGAAGGGCTTTGAGAAGGCTATGAAGAGTGGTGTCCTAGCCGGCTATCCTCTAGATAGTCTCAAGGTGACACTCGTGGATGGATCTTTCCACCCCGTAGACTCAGATCAGCTCTCCTTTGAGGTAGCAGCTATGATGGCCTTTAAGGAGGCTTCTGAAAAGGCTACCCCCGTCCTTATGGAGCCTATTATGCAGCTTGAGGTGGTTACACCTGAGGAGAACATGGGTGACGTGATCGGCGACCTTAATAAGCGTCGTGGTCAGGTTGAGGGCTCAGAGCTCAACCGCTCTGGTGCTCAGGTCATCAAGGCTAAGGTGCCTATGAGCGAAATGTTTGGCTACGTCACAGCCCTACGTACGATCACGAGTGGTCGTGCCTCAAGTACGATGAGCTTCTCACACTATGCAGAGGTCTCCTCGTCAATAGCTAAGAAGATCCTTGAGGAACTCAATGGTCGCGTTGATTTGATAAAGTAATAATCTCACAATATAGTAATGAGCCAAAAGATCAGAATCAAGCTGAGGTCTTACGACCATATGCTCGTAGACAAGTCTGCCGAGAAGATCGTCACGGCCGTACAGAATACTAATGCGCTGGTCAGTGGTCCTATACCACTGCCCACGCATAAGCGTATCTTTACGGTGAACCGCTCCACCTTCGTCAATAAGAAGAGTCGTGAGCAGTTTGAGCTAAATGCTCACAAGCGTCTGATCGACATCTACAACGCCTCAGCACCTACGATTGATGCGCTGATGAAGCTGGAGATGCCCAGTGGCGTAGACATCGAAATTAAGTATTAACCAGAGTAATCAACTACAGAAATGCCAGGATTATTAGGAAAGAAAATCGGAATGACTTCCGTATTCAGTGCCGAGGGCGTTAATGTGCCATGCACTGTCATCGAAGTAGGTCCTTGTGTAGTGACTCAAGTAAAGACTGCTGACCGCGATGGGTATGAAGCGATCCAGCTGGGCTTTCAGGATGCTAAAGACAAGCATACGACACGCCCAATGCAGGGACACTTCAAGGCAGCTGGAGTAACTAACAAGCGCCACTTGGCCGAGTTCATGGGCTTTGGATCAGATTACAAGCTCGGTGATGAGATCACCGTAGAGCTCTTCAACGACACCCACTATGTGGATGTACACGGAACGAGCAAGGGTAAGGGATTCCAAGGCGTAGTCAAGCGTCACGGATTCGGCGGTGTCGGTCAATCGACACACGGTCAGGATGACCGTCTACGTGCGCCCGGTGCTGTCGGTGCCTGCTCTTACCCTGCAAAGGTCTTCAAGGGTACACGCATGGCCGGACAGATGGGCAACAAGCGCGTCACGGTACAAAACCTCGAAGTGATCAAAGTAATGCCCGAGCACAATATCCTCGTACTCAAGGGTAGTGTGCCTGGAGCTAAGGGTTCAATCATAGCAATAGAGAAGTAATGGAACTATCAATCTACAATATACAAGGTGAAGATACGGGACGTAAGATAGCCTTGGAGAGCTCCGTCTTTGGTATAGAGCCCAATGATCACGCTATCTATCTAACCGTCAAGCAGTACCGCGCTAATCAGCGTCAGGGTACGCATAAAGCCAAGGAGCGTAGCGAGATGAGTGGATCTACACGCAAGCTATTCCGCCAGAAAGGTACGGGTGGCGCTCGCCGTGGTGATATCAACTCTAACATCCTACGTGGTGGTGCTCGCGTCTTCGGACCTCGTCCACGTAGCTACAGCTTTAAGCTCAACAAGAAGCTCCGCCAGCTAGCACGTCGCAGTGCACTCACCTACAAGGCTCAGGACAACCAGATCATGGTATTGGATCAGCTCTCCTTTGAGGCTCCCAAGACCAAGTCTTTTGTGAGTATGGCAAAGGCTCTCAACGTAGATGGTCAGAAGACTCTCTACGTAGTCTCACAGATAGAGGATACCGTAGCACTCAGTGCTCGCAATATCCCTGGTGTCAGCATCGTACGTGCTCAAGATCTCAATACTTATTGTGTGCTGGATTGTCGCAAGATAGTCTTCACAGAGGATGCTCTAGCACAGGTCAATGAGATGTTTTAAGTCGAAACACACTAGTAGAGCATTGATATGGGAATCATAATCAAACCAATAATCTCAGAGAAGATGACAGCAATCACTGAGAGCAATCCGCAGCGCTACGCCTTTTTAGTAGCTCCTACTGCCAACAAGATTGAGATACGTAATGCTGTCGAGAAGATGTACAACGTCAAGGTCGATAGTGTCAACACCTGTCGCTACGATGGTAAGCGCTCTAGTCGCTATACCAAGTCAGGTGTCATCACGGGTCGTAAGCCAGCCTTCAAGAAGGCTATCATAACGCTCCAGGGTGACGATACAATCGATTTCTTTAGCAATATATAAGCAATGGGAATCCGTAAACTAAAGCCCGCAACGCCGGGGCAAAGACACAAAACTATTGGTGCATTTGACGCCATCACTGCCAGTGCACCAGAGAAGTCTCTTGTAGTTGGAGCTCGTAAATCGGGTGGTCGTAACAATACTGGTAAGATGACCATACGCAACGTAGGTGGTGGTCACAAGCGCAAGTATCGTGTCATCGACTTCAAGAGAACGAAGGATGGCATCCCCGCTACAGTCAAGAGTATCGAGTATGATCCAAACAGATCATCTCGCATCGCACTCCTATACTATGCCGATGGAGCTAAGAGCTATATCATCGCTCCTAACGGACTGACTGTAGGCCAGCAAGTGATGTCAGGTGAAAACGCAACACCTGAGGTAGGTAACGCACTACCACTAGCTAAGGTACCTGTCGGTATGATCGTGCACAACGTGGAGCTACGACCCGGTCAGGGTGGTAAGCTGGTACGTAGTGCTGGTGCCTTCGCACAGCTGGTAGCTCGTGAAGATAATTATGTCGTACTACGTATGCCTAGTGGAGAGACTCGCCGTATCCTCGCAGCATGCAAAGCTACGATAGGTAGTGTCGGTAACTCCGACCACGCACTCGAGAGATCAGGCAAGGCTGGCCGTACACGCTGGCTAGGTCGCAGACCACGAGTACGCGGTGTCGCTATGAACCCTGTCGATCACCCAATGGGTGGTGGTGAGGGACGCGCCTCCGGAGGTCACCCACGCTCACGTACGGGTCTATACTCTAAGGGTCTTAAGACGAGAGCTCCTAAGAAGCACTCTTCTAAGTACATCATCGAGAGAGCCGCCACTAAGCGTAAGAAGTAATCATTGTATCATTTAAGCAAGAACTAAACACATGAGTCGTTCACTTAAGAAAGGGCCATTTATCAGCGTCAAGCTCGAAAAGAAAGTTTTGGCTATGAATGAAAGTGGCAAGAAATCAGTCATCAAGACTTGGTCTCGCGCCTCAATGATTTCTCCAGACTTCGTGGGACATACGATCGCCGTACACAATGGCAAGAGTTTTATACCTGTATTTATTACAGAGAATATGGTGGGTCACAAGCTCGGAGAGTTCGCTCCTACGCGTACCTTCCGTGGTCACTCTGGCAATCGCTAGTTAGCACCCCTGTAATAAATCGAATCAAAGTAATTATCACACATGAGTGCCAATAATCAAGATACAATAGAGACGACTGCCCAGGAGACTGTGACACAGCCCGCCGTAGCCAAGCTACGCAACGTGCCCACATCTCCTCGTAAGATGCGTCTAGTCGTCGACAACATAAGAGGCATGGAGGTAGAGCGCGCGATGGCTACCCTGAGATTTAGCTCTCGCCGTGTAGCTGCTCAGCGTGTTGAGCAGCTCATACGTAGTGCCGTCTCCAACTGGGAGCAGCTCAACGGCCGCAAGGCTGATGAGGGTGAGCTCTACGTCTCCAAGATTTATGTAGACGAGGGAGTCACACTCAAGCGTCTACGCCCAGCCCCACAGGGCCGTGGCTACAGAATCCGCAAGCGTTCGAATCACATCACCGTGTGGGTCGACCAAATAGTTAATAACGTAGCTAAGTAACTGACATGGGACAGAAGATTAATCCAATAGCAAACAGACTCGGCTACATACGTGGTTGGGACTCTAACTGGTATGGTGGCCGCAACTACGGCGATACCCTAGTAGAGGATGACCGTATCAGAAAGTACCTAAACACGAGACTATCAGGTGCCCTCGTGAGCCGGATCATCATAGAGCGCGCCCTCAAGGTCATCACCATAACCATATGCACCGCTCGCCCTGGCATGATCGTCGGTAAGGGTGGACAAAACGTGGAGAACCTCAAGGCGGAGCTGAAGAAGGTCACTAAGGCTGACAACATACAGATCAACATCTACGAGGTGCGCAAGCCTGAGGTCGACGCCGTCATCGTCGCCAACGATATAGCACGCAAGCTAGAGGGACGTATGTCATACAGACGTACCGTCAAGATGGCTATCGCAAATGCTATGCGCGCAGGCGCTGAGGGTATCAAGATACAGCTCTCAGGTCGTCTCAACAACGCCGAGATGGCTCGCTCAGAGCTATACAAGGAGGGACGTACTCCTCTACATACACTACGTGCTGACATCGACTACGCTCAGGCTGAAGCTCTCACCAAGGTAGGTATGATAGGTGTCAAGGTCTGGATCATGAACGGCGAGGTATACGAGCGCCGCGATCTAGCTCCTGACCTCTCACAGCCACGCCGTCAGGCAGGACGCCGAGGTGGTGACTCTCGTGGTGAGCGTCGTGGATTCCGTCGTGGAGGACGCAATAGATCTAATCGCTAATCAAAGACCACAGCTATGTTACAACCTAAGAAGACTAAATTTAGAAGGCAACAAAAGGGCCGCATGAAGGGCAATGCACAGCGTGGCAACCAGCTCGCATTTGGTTCTTTTGGTATCAAGAGCCTAGAGAGTAAGTGGATCACTGGCCGTCAGATTGAGGCCGCTCGTATCGCAGTAACGCGCTACATGCAGCGTCAAGGACAGGTTTGGTGCCGCATCTTCCCCGACAAGCCAATCACAGCAAAGCCTGCTGAGGTGCGAATGGGTAAGGGTAAAGGTAATCCCGAGGGATTTGTCGCTCCTGTGACTCCCGGTCGTATGCTCTTTGAAGTAGAAGGCGTACCCTACGAAGTCGCAAAGGAGGCTCTACGTCTGGCTGCTCAGAAGCTACCAGTCACGACAAAGTTCGTCGTACGTCGAGACTTCGACGCTGCTAATCCTAATGTTTAATCCGCTAGACCTTATACAGCTATGCAGATAAGCGAAATCAAAGAGCTCACAACGGAGGAGATCCGTGAGCGCATAGAGGCTGAGCAGGCTTCCTACCAGCAGAAGAGGATAGACCACTATGTCTCTCCAGCGGAGAATCCTGCAGCTTTTAGAGAGCAGCGTCGCACGATCGCTCGTCTCAAGACTGTCCTCGCCGAGCGAGAGACAAATAACTAACCCTGCAGAATAGACTGATATTCACATGGAAAGAAAACACAGAAAAGAGCGCATCGGGATCGTCACCAGCAACAAGATGGACAAGACCATCACCGTAGCCTCTCGCTTCAAAGAGAAGCACCCTATATATGGTAAGTTCGTCAGCAAGACTAAGAAGTACTATGCACATGACGAGAAGAATGAAACGAACGTCGGTGATCGTGTCCGCATTATGGAGACACGCCCTCTGAGCCGCACCAAGCGCTGGAGACTCACCGAGATTATAGAAAGAGCGAAGTAAACTATGATACAGCAAGAATCAAGACTCAATGTAGCAGACAATAGTGGTGCTCGCGAGGTACTCTGTATCCGTGTACTCGGTGGTACCCGCCGCCGCTATGCTTCGGTCGGAGATATCATCGTGGTGACTGTCAAGAGCGTCATCCCCTCTAGCGATATGAAGAAGGGGACTGTCGCTAAGGCGCTCATCGTAAGAACAAAGAAGGAGATACGTCGTGCAGATGGCTCCTACATCCGCTTTGATGACAACGCCTGCGTACTACTCACCCCCAATGGCGAGCTACGTGGTACACGTATCTTCGGACCTGTAGCTCGTGAGCTACGTGCCGTCAATATGAAGGTCGTGTCGCTAGCTCCTGAGGTCCTTTAACTTATAAAGAGAATAGAGATGAGCAAGTTTCATATCAAGAAAGGCGACATCGTTATGGTAAACGCTGGCGATGACAAGGGCAAGACGGGACGTGTCCTCAAGGTCCTTGTCAAGAAGCAGCGTGCGATCGTCGAGGGGCTTAATATGGTATCTAAGCATACCAAGCCCAATGCACAGAACCCCCAGGGAGCTATTCTCAGTATGGAGGCTCCAATACATATATCCAACCTGAATGTGCTAGATCCTCAGTCTGGCAAGGGAACGCGTATAGGACGTCGCCGTGATGACAACGGTAAGCTGGTACGCTTCGCTAAGAAGTCAGGAGAAGTAATTAAGTAACTATGGCACTGACAGTAAATCTTAAGAAGCAATACAACGAGCAGATCGCTCCCGATCTGATGAAGTACTTTGCCTACAAGAGTAGCATGCAGGTGCCCCGCCTAGAGAAGATTGTTATCAATCAGGGCTTGGGCATGGCTACGGCTGACAAGAAGATCATCGATGTAGCTATCGATGAACTCACACAGATCACCGGACAAAAGGCAGTAGCAACATACTCGCGTAAGGATATATCCAACTTCAAGCTGCGTAAGCAGATGCCTATCGGTGTCATGGTTACACTGCGTGGTGACCGTATGTACGAGTTCCTCGAGCGTCTCGTACGTGTCGCACTCCCACGTATCCGTGACTTCAAGGGTATCAACTCTAAGCTGGATGGTCGTGGCAACTATACGCTAGGTATCTCAGAGCAGATCATCTTCCCTGAGATCAACCTCGATAGCATCACGAAGATACTAGGGATGAACATCACTTTTGTAACCTCAGCTCCTACCGATGAGGAGGGCTTCGAGCTACTCAAGAGATTTGGACTCCCCTTCCGTACTACTAATAAGTAAGATACATATAGGTTTATGGCAAAAGAATCAATGAAGGCCCGTGAGGCCAAGCGCCAGAAGCTCGTTCAGAAGTATGCGAAGCGTCGTGCTGAGCTCAAGGCTGCTGGAGACTACGAGTCTCTGCAGAAGCTACAGACACTACCTCGCAACTCTTCTCCCGTGCGTCTGCACAACCGCTGCAAGATCACGGGGCGTCCCAAGGGTTATATGAGACAGTTTGGCATCAGCCGTATCCAGTTCCGCGAGATGGCTTCTGCTGGTCTTATCCCAGGGGTGAAGAAAGCCAGCTGGTAACAATCTCTCGTCGACACCCACATACGAGGACAGAAATACTCTCTGATAGGCACAAATCATCTATAGAGAGTTCTAAGGCTCAGATAGACTAAGCTCAGAGCGAGTTAGAGCACGATCCACCGCCTCTAAGGCTGGTGCGATTTGCTCACGATCGACTCCAAAAGTTTTCATAGTATCTAGACTATTTGTATCTTTGCCTAGAATTGTCCTCTCATATAGTTCCTCTACACAGAGGAAGTGTATGAGACGCTCACACTCTCTAGAGTGAGAGCGTGGGGCGATGACTGACAGCGAATCAATTAAATATTGTCTGGGGTAGCCTGTCCCTTACGGCTCTCAACCTCGGTACTCGATACTCTAACTGCACGATGATCACCGCCTTCATACGAGGAGTGATAATCCAAAGGTAGTGGAGTAGACGACACCTCGGGAAGGAGCTATAAGCCAGTCAGGAACCCTCCAGATCAATTTAATCTTAATACACAATGACAGATCCAATAGCAGATTATCTCACCCGATTGCGCAACGCAATCAAAGCGGGGCACCGTGTGGTAGAAATCCCAGCTAGCAACATCAAGAAGGACATCACCAAGATCCTCTTTGACAAGGGCTACATCCTCAACTATATGTTTGAGGAGGAGGGATGCAAAGGAACCATCAAGGTCGCCCTCAAGTATGACCTCTCTAACAAGGTCAATGCAATCAAGTGCCTCAAGCGTGTCTCACGCCCAGGCTTACGTAAGTATGTAGGCTACAAAGATATGCCTCGCGTACTCAATGGACTAGGTATCGCCATCCTATCTACATCTCACGGCGTCATGACAGACAAAGAGGCTCGTGAGCTCAAGATCGGTGGTGAGGTACTATGTTATGTATATTAATCCTCCTTATAGCAAAGCAATATGTCTAGAATAGGTAAACTACCCATAGCTATACCACAGGGCGTGACCGTCTCTCAGGAGGATCACTACATAACAGTAAAAGGCCCCAAGGGTGAGCTCAAGCAATATATAGATCCTCGTATCGAGGTTTCAGTCGAGGACGGTGAGATCACACTCGCACGTCACTCTGATGAGCGTCAGGAGCGCTCGCTACACGGTCTCTACCGTCAGCTAATCCACAACATGGTGACGGGTGTACACGAAGAGTTCACCCAGACGCTCGAACTAATAGGTGTCGGTTACCGTGCTACCAATCAGGGGCAGATCCTAGAGCTCTCACTAGGCTTCACGCACGCCATCTATCTGGTACTCCCTGACGAGATCAAGATCGAGACGCAGATGGTGCGTAATCAGACCCCTAAGATCATCCTAAAGTCTTGCGACAAGCAGCTACTAGGACAGGTCTGTGCTAAGATTCGTTCATTCCGCAAGCCAGAGCCTTACAAGGGTAAGGGTGTTCGCTTCCTCGGTGAGGAGGTACGCCGCAAGTCTGGTAAGACAGCTGGTAAGTAAGTCGTATCCACTATCTAAGTAAAGAGTCAATATGAACAAGAAAGCACAAAGAAGAAAGCACATCAAGACACGTGTGCGTGGCAAGATAAGTGGTACACCCCAGAGACCACGTCTGTCTGTATTCAGAAGCAATAAGCAGATCTACGCACAGGTCATCGACGATATAGAAGGACGTACCCTAGCGAGTGCCTCTTCACTCAAGATGGAGACCTCTGGCACTAAGAAGGAGGTAGCCGCTCAGGTAGGACAGGAGATAGCTCGTGTAGCTCTTGCTGCCGGCATTGATACGGTAGTTTTCGATCGTAATGGATATCTCTATCATGGTCGCATCAAGGAGCTAGCAGATGCAGCTCGTACAGGAGGTCTTAAATTCTAAATCATAGAGCACATCATGGCAATAGCAACAAATAGAGTCACAGCTACCAATGATCTAGATCTAAAGGATCGCCTAGTAGCTATCAATCGAGTAACTAAGGTCACGAAAGGTGGTCGCACCTTTACCTTTGCTGCGATTGTTGTCGTCGGTAACGAGGACGGCGTCGTAGGATACGGTATGGGTCGTGCCAGCGAAGTGCCTGCAGCCATAGCCAAGGGCGTAGAGGCTGCTAAGAAAAATCTCATACGCGTACCCATCCACAACGGGACCATACCTCACGAGCAGATCGGTCGCTTCGGTGGTGCCCGCATCTTGCTGCGCCCCGCCTCTGCCGGTTCGGGAGTCATCGCAGGTGGTGCTATGCGTGCCGTACTAGACAGTGTAGGTGTTACAGACGTCCTAGCAAAAAGCCAGGGATCGACGAACCCTCACAACCTCGTCAAGGCTACCATCGCAGCACTCGCTGAGCTACGTAGCCCCTTGATGGTTGCTCAGAGCAGAGGTATCTCTGTAGAGCGTGTGTTTAAAGGATAATCACCTAGACAAGTAAAGAGTATTATGGCAAAAATCAAAATCGAGCAAGTCCGTAGTCGCATACGGTGCAACAAGTCTCAAAAGCGCACCCTCGACGGTCTAGGTCTTCGCAAGATGCACCAGATTGTAGAGCATGAGGATACCCCACAGATCAGGGGGATGGTGGCCAAAGTACACCACTTGGTTCAGGTCGTAGAGTAATAAAATATAGACAGATAATAGCAATGGACTTATCTACACTTAAGCCAGCCGAGGGCTCTGTCAAGTCTCGTCGTCGTATCGGTCGTGGTCAGGGTTCTGGCCGTGGTGGTACGTCTACACGTGGACACAAGGGAGCCAAGTCTCGCTCTGGATACAAGCATAAGGTCGGATTTGAGGGCGGTCAGATGCCTATACAGCGTCGCCTACCTAAGTTTGGCTTCAACAACATCAATAGGGTAGACTATCGTCCTGTGAACCTAGCAGCTCTCGAGCTCTTGGCGCAGGATACCACATTCTTTCCCAATCAAGCAGAGACAGCAGTCATCACCAAGGACATACTAGTCGCTGCTGGTCTAGCCTCTCGTAATGATTTAGTAAAGATCCTAGCACAGGGTGAGCTCACACGACCCATACAGGTCGAGGCAGACGCTTACTCAGCTCGTGCCAAGGAGCTCATCGAGGCTCAGGGAGGATCGATACAATAAGATAAGCTGATATGCGGTTAGTAGATACAATTAAGAATATATGGAAGATCGAGGATCTGCGTAAGCGGATTCTCATCACCATCCTGTATGTGGTCATATACCGATTAGGTAGCTTCGTCGTATTGCCAGGAGTCAACCCCGATACACTGACCAGTCTAGCCAATCAGACCAGTGAAGGTCTGATGGCACTGCTCAATATGTTTTCGGGAGGTGCTTTCTCCAATGCTTCGATATTTGCTCTAGGTATTATGCCTTACATCTCGGCAAGTATCGTGATGCAGTTGGCAGCGATCATCATCCCCTCTATGCAGAAGATGCAGCGAGAGGGTGAGAGCGGACGACGCAAGATCAATCAGTGGACCCGCTACCTGACGGTGCTGATCCTATTGATTCAGGCTCCTGCCTATCTGTTGAATCTAGATATGCAGCTACGTGCTGCTGGAGCGTCGCTACCTTCGGGCTTTATGTATCGTGTATTTGCTACCGTCATACTAGCTGCGGGCAGTATGTTTGTCCTTTGGCTCGGTGAGCGCATTACAGACAAGGGTGTCGGCAATGGTATCTCATTCATCATCCTTATCGGTATTATCGCTCGTCTGCCTCATGCGCTGATAGCTGAGTTTAACTATCGTCTTATCAGCTCATCGGGAGGACTTGTAGCATTTCTTGCCGAGATCGTATTCCTACTGTTCGTCACTGCAGGAGCTATCCTACTAGTACAGGGTACACGCAAGGTACCCGTGCAGTATGCCAAGCGTGTAGTGGGTAATAAGCAGTATGGTGGTGCACGCCAGTATATCCCACTTAAGGTGAATGCTGCCAACGTGATGCCTATCATCTTCGCTCAGGCGATTATGTTTATCCCTATCTCACTCGCTAGCTACTTCACAGGAGGCGATGGTACGCCCTCACGCTTCATCCAGGTATTGTCTGACAATACAAGCTTTTGGTACAACTTCATCTTTGCCACGTTGATCATCCTTTTCACCTATTTCTATACGGCGATAACGATCAACCCCACACAGATGGCCGATGACCTCAAGCGTAACAATGGATTTATCCCAGGTGTCAAGCCCGGGCGTAACACGCGAGACTACCTCGATGGTATTATGGATCGTATCACACTACCAGGAGCACTCTTCCTCGCACTAGTTGCTATTATGCCAGCCTTTGCTCAGATATTGGGTATCAGCCCGGCGTTTGCACAGTTCTTTGGAGGTACATCACTGCTCATCCTCGTAGGTGTCGTCCTAGATACGCTACAGCAAGTCGAGAGTCACCTCTTGATGCGTCACTACGATGGTCTACTCAAGAGTGGACGTATCAAGGGACGTACGGGATCCGTATCAGCATATTGATACTCCACAGGTAGCGTTGTTTCATTTGACTATATTCAAATAGATGATTTACCTAAAGACACCAGAGGAGATAGAGCTGATGCGTGTGGCCAACAGACTCGTTGGAGAGACCTTGGGAGAGGTGGCAAAGCACATCGCTCCTGGGGTTACTACCAAGCAGCTAGACACGATCGCCTATACGTTTATATGTGATCACGGTGCTACTCCTGCGTTCTTAGGTTATGGCGGCTTCCCAGCCAGCATCTGTACCTCGATCAATGATCACGTGGTGCATGGCATCCCTTCAGATCGAGAGATACTGCGTGAGGGAGACATCATCTCCGTAGATTGTGGTACGCATATCAACGGCTTTACTGGAGATAGTGCTTACACCTTTGCGGTAGGGGAGATCGATCCCGAGGTAGAGCGTCTTCTGACGGTCACTCGAGACTCACTCTATCTAGGTATCAAGCAAGCTGTCGAAGGGCATTATGTCGGGCATATTGGGGCGGCAGTCCAGCGTCACTGTGAGGCACAGGGCTATGGTATCGTCCGTGAACTCGTGGGGCATGGTATCGGGCATGAGATGCACGAGGATCCAAACGTCCCCAACTATGGTCATCCAGGGTTTGGTCCCAAGCTTCGAGCAGGTATGTGTATCTGCATCGAGCCTATGGTGACTATGGGACGACGTAAGATCGTCTTCGAGTCCGACGGGTGGACCGTCCGTACGCATGATGGCAAGCCCGCAGCGCACTTTGAGCACTGCATAGCTATTATGCCCGATGGGCAAGCTCCGCAGATCTTATCTACATACGAGTATATCAAAGAAGCATTAGGCACACGAGAGTTTTAATATGGCTAAACAAACTGCTATTGAACAGGATGGAGTCGTCCTCGAGGCATTGAGCAATGCTATGTTCAAGGTACAGCTCCAGAACGGGCATATCATCACGGCACACATATCGGGCAAGATGCGTATGCACTTCATCCGTATACTGCCAGGAGACAAAGTCAAGGTAGAGATGTCTCCGTACGACCTCACACGTGGTCGTATCTCCTATAGATACAAGTAACCAAGTCATAGCGACAATCAGAATAAGAGCATACTATGAAAGTCAGAGCATCAATCAAAAAGCGATCAGAAGACTGCAAGATCGTCAGACGCAAAGGTCGTCTGTACATCATCAATAAGAAGAATCCTAAGTTCAAGCAGCGTCAAGGATGAGCTTAGGGGTGACGCTCCGCTCATCATCTAGTAAGACGGAGAGTCAGCTTATCACGCAACAAACATCACACAGTATATAGAGTATGGCAATAAGAATCGTCGGCGTCGATCTGCCGCAAAACAAGAGAGGTGAGATAGCCTTGACCTATATATATGGTATAGGTCGTAGCAGTGCTGCTCGCATCTTGGATGCTGCAGGGGTCGATCGCAACATCAAGGTCCAGGATTGGACAGATGAGCAGGCTGCTGCTATCCGTGAGCAGATCTCCAATGGCTACAAAGTCGAGGGTGATCTGCGTAGCGAGACACAGCTCAACATCAAGCGTCTTATGGACATCGGCTGCTACCGAGGCATCAGGCATCGTATAGGACTCCCCCTACGTGGGCAGAGTACTAAGAATAATGCCCGCACACGTAAGGGTAAGCGCAAGACAGTCGCTGGTAAGAAGAAGGCAACTAAGTAATAGAACCACCTTATGGCAAAGAAAACCGTAACAAAAAAGAGAGCAGTCAAGGTCGATGCCCAGGGGCAAGCGCACATACACTCTTCTTTCAATAACATCATCATCACCCTCACCAATAGTGAGGGACAGGTCATCAGCTGGTCATCAGCTGGTAAGATGGGATTCCGCAGCTCTAAGAAAAATACTCCCTATGCAGCTCAGCTCGCAGCTCAAGACTGCGCTAAGACAGCATTCGATCTAGGGCTACGCAAGGTCAAGGCTTATGTCAAGGGACCCGGCAATGGTCGTGAGTCAGCTATCCGCACCATCCATGGTGCTGGTATCGAGGTGACTGAGATTATCGACGTCACACCACTACCACACAACGGCTGTCGTCCTCCTAAGAGACGTAAGGTCTAGTTGCTACAAGATAGAGATCACAGCTACCTAGAGAGCGTTCACACTCACCTTGTAGAGCTAGCGTAGTGAGTCCGTATAGAGTGGCTCGACGCTTACTTACTCTACAAGTAGACTGCACAACAATCAGTCCTGAGTGCTGATCGCATATAGCAAGCTCCACAGATTGGTCTTAGCTCAGACATAGACTCAAGATAGTGACTCTGTAAGTCGACAGACGTAGTGTGAGATTGATGCGGTTGCTCATTTTACTTTCCCTCTTATTCTAATCGCATCGCGGCTGCTCTATATGCGCCGTCACTTCTAGACTTACTACTTGAGATATGATCCCAGCATCGATCACGACACAGCAGAGAGAGGTATAGCGCCCCTCGAGCATCCTGTAGAGCAGATGTATGGAGTAGCATTAAAATGAAATAGAACAATGGCAAGATATATTGGTCCTAAGTCCAAGATCGCACGAAAGTTTGGTGAGCCCATCTTTGGTGCAGACAAAGTCCTGAGCAAGAAAAACTACCCCCCAGGTCAGCACGGCAACAACCGTCGTCGCAAGCAGAGCGAGTATGCACTCCAGCTCCGCGAGAAGCAGATGGCTAAGTACACCTATGGGGTTCTAGAGCGTCAGTTCCGCAATCTCTTTGAGAAGGCACAGCGCACCTCAGGCATCACAGGTGAGGTACTTCTACAACTCCTCGAGTCTCGTCTAGATAACGTTGTTTTCCGTCTAGGCATTGCTCCTACGCGTGCTGCTGCACGTCAGCTCGTCTCTCACCGTCACATCGTCGTCGATGGTGAGGTGGTCAACATCCCCTCCTACACGCTCAAGCCCGGACAGATCGTTGGCGTACGCGAGCGTGACAAGTCTATGGAGGTCATCGCAGACTCTCTCGCTGGATACAATCATAGCAAGTATCCTTGGCTAGAGTGGGATGCACGCACCTACAGCGGTAAGTTCCTCAACGTACCTACGCGTGAGGAGATCCCCGAGCCCATCAAGGAGCAGCTCATCGTCGAATTGTATTCTAAGTAACCCTCTAACTCTATGGCAATATTAGCATTTCAACAACCTGACAGCGTCCTCATGCTGGATGCTTCGGATCACTACGCCAAGTTTGAATTTAAGCCTCTAGAGCCAGGCTATGCTATGACTATTGGCAACGCCTTGCGGCGCATCCTCCTCTCATCGCTAGAGGGGTATGCAATAGCTTCTATCCGTATCGAAGGTGTAGAGCATGAATTTGCTACTATTCCAGGGGTATTGGAAGATGTAACCCATATCATACTCAACCTCAAGCAGATTAGATTCAAGGCTGTCGTAGAGGATCCTCAGGAGGAGACTATCACCCTCCATGTCACGGGGCGTAACACCTTTCAGGCTGGTGACCTCAATCAGGTTTTGACTAGCTATAAGGTGCAAAACCCTGACCTCGTCATCTGCAACCTAGCTGAAGACGCAGACTTCACCATAGAGATACGCATCAACAAGGGGCGTGGCTACGTCGTCTCCGAGGAGAATCGTCGCGAGGGCGATCCCGTCAATACGCTCCCCATCGATGGTATCTACACCCCGATTCGCAAAGTCAATCAGACTACCGAAGCGTATCGTGTAGATCAGCGTACTGACTACGAGAAGCTCGTCCTAGAGATTGAGACCGACGGCACGATTCACCCACGTGAGGCACTGCGTCAGGCTGCGATGATCTTGATCTCGCACTTTGCGCTCTTCACGGACAAGGAGTTTGAGGTCGAGCTCCCCGAGGAGGAGCCTGAGCAGATCTTAGACAATCAGGTGATGAAGGTTCGTACGCAATTGATGACAGACCTAGCGACGACAGATCTTTCTGTTCGGGCACTCAACTGTCTCAAGGCTGCGGGCATCTCCACGATTGCTGACCTGCTGAGTAGAGATCGCGAGGAGCTCTTGAAGATCAAGAACTTCGGCAAGAAGTCGCTCATCGAGATCGAGCAATTCCTAGCAGATCAGGATCTAGACTTTGATATGGATCTCACACCCTATAGATTAGATAACGATTAATTCCTCTTATGAGACACAATAAGAAATTCAACCATCTAGGCCGCTCCAAGGCGCATCGTGAGGCTATGCTTGCAAATATGGCTAGCTCGCTCATTATGCACAAGCGGATCAATACGACAGTGGCTAAGGCTAAGGAACTGCGTAAGTTTGTCGAGCCTATCATCACTGCGGCAAAAAACGACACCACCGCATCTCGTCGTCTAGCCTTCAGCTACCTGCGTGACAAGGAGGCCGTCAAGGAGCTCTATGGCACCGTCGTCGACAAGGTCGGCGATCGCCCTGGAGGTTATACACGCATCCTACGCACGGGACTACGTCTTGGTGACAATGCCTCTATGTGCTTTATCGAGCTCGTAGACTTCAACGACAACATAACCAAGAGCGCCTCTGCTTCTAAGAGTGAGGGCAAGAAGCGCACCCGTCGTTCACGTCGTGGTGGCGGAGCTGCTAAGGCAGCAGCCCAGCAGGAGGCTCCAGCTACAGAGGAGACTGCACAGGAGACTGCACAGGAGTAGTATACCCCTCATAGTAACAATAGGAGAGGGAGTGTCGAGCATTGGCTCGGCGCTCCCTCTAGTCGTTTCCAGCAAGTGACCTACGGAGGCAAGAGGTCACTAGTTTATCGCCCCTTCGATCGAGTCAAATGTGTTTGCTGTTCCTAGCCCAAGTTTCACGGGAGAGAACGTGTAATGGTTGCTGGGTGCGGGCGGGAGC
>URDQ01000024.1 GCA_900546675.1 uncultured Porphyromonas sp.
AGTCGGGATGAGAAGACTCGAACTTCCGACCTCCACGTCCCGAACGTGGCGCGCTACCAACTGTGCTACATCCCGAGAGAGACTACCGCCCCATAGGCGACTCGCCCCCACTTGTGACTGCAAAGGTACTAAATAATGCGACACCACCTACTGCTCCGTCCAGCCTAGATTGCGGTTGCTGATGAAAGTATTTGTACATTTGTGGCGTATCCTTGCAAGATTTGTGAGTTACACCGCAAGAAATCAGCTATTAGTCACACAACATAAGTTACATGACACAGAAAACATTGCTTATCGCACTTATCGTTAGCTTCCTGAGCGTTTGTAGTCTAGAGGCGCAAAGGACGGCGGGACGCCGTGAGGTCACTGGTACGCTTAGCCTCTCGGCTGTTGCCGCTGAAGGAGGAATTGGTGTTTTCAACGTACTAGTTAACCCCTCTATAGGTTGGTTCGTCAAGGACAACCTCTCCGTAGGAGCTACGATCCACTACGAGGGCACTAGTGAGCTGGGAGGACTCGGACTAGGACCGCAGGTCGCTTACTACTTCCCCTCCCAGAATAACTTGAACTTCTTTTTGAATGCCTTCGGAGGTCTCCAAATGATTCACTTCTCGGGCTACAACTTCATCGGCGGTGCCATCGGAGTCGGTGCTGGTCTCTCTTGCGACATCACTCCCCGTGTAGCATGGCGATCCGGCATTAACTACAAGATGGGTATCTACTCAGGGCCCAGCTTAATTCATCGCATAGGTCTGGACATGGGCTTTTCGGTCAACTTCTAGCGTCTAGAGAACTCTCTATCGTGTGACGATAAATTCAGTTGGGTTAGGGTTCTATTTCGTACCTTTGCGCCACACGCTTACACAATAGGAGATAGTACCTATGTATCCAGACAATCTCATCAAGGCCTACGAGGCGAGCTTCAGAGAGCACTTCCGACAGCCAGCTCTCTCGGACTACGCCACTGGCTACACCATATCTTATCGCGACTTAGCGCTACAGATAGCGCACCTACACTATATATATAAGGAGACCGGCATACAGCGCGGTGATCGCATCGCTCTGATGGGTGCCGACTCGGTCCACTGGTGCGTCATCTTTATGGCTACGATCACTTACGGTGCTGTGATCGTCCCCATACTGCAGGACTTCAACGTCGAGGACGCTAAGACGATCATCAATCACAGCGAGGCGAAGCTGCTCTTTATAGATGACCTTATCTTGGCAAAGCTCAATCCTGAGGAGGATCTGCCGATGGTGCAGACCATCTTTGACATCAAGAAGATCACGTGGCGCTATGCTCGCTCAGGGATGCCGTACGACTATAAGCGACTCCTTCCCTTTGCTCCTTTTGTGGCACGCTTTTACCCCAAGGGATTTCGTCGTACCGACATTGTCTACCCCGAGGTGGGCAATGATGAGCTGGTTGTGATTAACTACACCTCAGGGACGACCGGCTTTAGCAAAGGGGTACTGATCACTGCGGGCAATTTGGCAGGCAATGCCCTCTATGCGCAGAAGCTCGACCTTATATATAGCGGTGAGCAGATCATCTGCTTCCTCCCACTGGCACACACGTACAGCTGCGCCTTCAACATGCTCGCAACCCTTTACATAGGTGTCCACACCTATATCCTAGGCAAGGTGCCTTCGCCCAAGATCTTGATGAAAGCCTTTGCCGAGATACGCCCCGTGCTGATCATCTCGGTGCCACTCATCTTGGAGAAGATCTACAAGCAGTCTATCGTGCCGGTCCTAGAGCGCCCAGCTATCAAGGTGCTCCTACGCGTCCCGTTCCTACGCAAGCTGGTCTACCGAGTGATCCGCAAGAAGCTCACCGATGGCCTCGGGGGCAACTTCCGCGAGGTGATCGTCGGGGGAGCTCCGCTCTCTACGGAGGTCGCAGCCTTCCTGCATCGTATCGGCTTCCCGCTCACTGTCGGCTACGGTATGACCGAGTGCGCTCCGCTCATCTCTTACAGCAACCATCGTCGCTGGGCGCCACTCTCTGCGGGACGCGCTCTGCCACACATGGAGATACGCATCGAGGTGCCAGAAGACTTTGATCAGCCCTTAGCTCCAGGTGTCGGCGAGATACAGGTGCGCGGTGACAATGTCTGCCTCGGCTACAACAAGCTTCCCGAGATCAATAAGCTCCTCTTTACCTCAGACGGCTGGATGCGTACGGGTGACCTAGGACGTCTAGACAAGCGAGGCAACCTCTTTATCCTCGGTCGCTCCAAGACGATGATCCTAGGGGCTAATGGGCAAAACATCTACCCCGAGGAGATCGAGGCGAAGCTCAATAACCTGCACTTTGTGGCGGAGAGTCTGGTTTATCAGAAGAATGGCCGTCTTGAGGCGCTTGTCTATCCCGACGAACTGGCAGCCAAGCAGGCGGGGATAACTATCGAAGAGGCTTGGGAGCAGATCAAAGATCAGCGTAAGCAGCTCAATGCTAAGCTTGGCTCCTACGAGATGGTGACTAAGTTTGTCCTCCAGAGGACTCCCTTCATCAAGTCGCCCAAGCGCAGCATCAAGAGATACCTATATAAGGAAGGCGTTGAGGTGACACAGATGGATAGATAGTATGGCTGAGCCAACTTATCGTATCGAGGGAACGCTCCGTCAGCTACCTCTAGAGGACTATATGGCGGGGTACTTCGACCCTGATCGATTCTTCGCACTGTGCGAGCATTGTCCTACTTACCTGACCAATTGGTCTTGCCCGCCCTTTACCTATGATGTGCGTGAGGCACTAGCACGCTACCGCTACGCTCATATCCTCGTGCATCGTGTCACGCCCGAC
Organism: uncultured Porphyromonas sp.; assembly: GCA_900546675.1. GTDB lineage: Bacteria > Bacteroidota > Bacteroidia > Bacteroidales > Porphyromonadaceae > Porphyromonas. The sequence goes on from URDQ01000024.1 coordinate 2,810, forward strand.
GAGCAGTCGTGGGCGGCGTGTCAGCCCGCTGAGGTGGGGGACTACTGCTTTCGCCTGATGGGTGCCGTACGGGATCGTATCGACCCGCTCCTCTATCAGCTAGAGCGACAGCATGCGGGGAGTCGGCTCTTTACGGCTGGTCGCTGTCGGCTCTGCCAGCCACAAGCCTGCACACGCAGTGCTGGCGAGCCTTGCCGTCATCCCGACCAGATGCGCTCGTCGCTCGAGTCGTGGGGCTTCGACCTGAGTGGCACCACAGAGCGACTAGCGGGTATCTCGATGGTGTGGGGCGAGGAGGGGCATCCGCCACGCTACCTCACGATGGTCTCGGCGCTCCTCTCGGCAGAGCCAGTTCCTGCGGAGGACTTTGAGAGGTTAGAGGTTAGATATTAGAGATTAGGGGGAGGCTCTGCTCTTTATTTTGTAACTTTGTGGAGCTAAAGACTGCACAACAATATAAACTTATCATACACCTCTATGGAACTACTTCAAAAGAACGTACAGCGCGCTAAGGCTAACAAGCAGCGCATTGTACTCCCCGAGGGTCTCGAGCCTCGTACTCTCCAAGCTGCTGATCGCGTTATCGCTGACGGCATTGCTCACATCATCCTTCTAGGCAACCCCGCCGAGATCCAAGCTAAGGCTGCTGAGCTAGGACTCAAGCATATCGATCAGGCTGAGATCATCGATCCGCAAAACCACGCACGTCGTGAGGCTTACCGCGACCTCCTGATGGAGCTGCGCAAGGCTAAGGGTATGACCCGTGAGCAGGCTGACGAGCTAGTGGTCAATCCGCTTTACCTTGCCTGCCTGATGATCAAGTCTGGCGACGCTGACGGTGAGGTGGCTGGCGCACACAATACGACGGGCAACGTGCTTCGTCCCGCACTCCAGCTCATCAAGACACGTCCAGGACTCAAGGTAGTCAGTGGCGCATTCCTCATCTTCTCTCCGCTTCAGGAGTATGGCGAGAACGGCTTCTTCATCTTTGCTGACTGCGCCGTCACGCCCAATCCTGACAGCAACGAGCTCGCACAGATCGCTATCGCTTCTGCCGACACGGCTCGTAGCATCGGCGATATGGAGCCACGCATTGCCCTCCTGAGCTACTCTACAAAGGGCTCTGCCAAGAGCGAGATGATCGACAAGGTTACCGAGGCTTACAAGATCGCTAAGGAGATGGCTCCTGACCTACTCATCGATGGTGAGCTACAGGCAGACGCAGCTATCGTGAGCAAGATCGCTGAGCTCAAGGCTCCCGAGAGCCCCGTAGCTGGCAAGGCTAACGTCCTCGTCTTCCCGAACCTAGAGGTGGGCAACGTCGCTTACAAGCTCGTCGAGCGTCTCGGTCGTGCTACTGCTGTCGGTCCTATCCTACAGGGTATGGCTGCTCCAGTCAATGACCTCAGCCGTGGCTGCTCTGTAGAGGATGTCTACAACGTGATCACGATCACTTGCAACCAGGCTATCGCAGCTAAGAAGTAATTCATCACTTACTCCCTTCCCTTTACTAAAGATAAATTATGATCGTACTAGTCCTTAACTGTGGCAGCTCGTCTGTCAAGTATTCACTATATGATATGCCCGAGGCTCGTATCCTCGCTTCAGGCGGTATTGAGAAGCTCGGCCTGCCCGACTCTTTCATTAAGTTTAAGACGACCGACGGCAAGAAGGTACAGATAGACCGTCCGCTACCGGAGCACACGGTAGCTGTCGAGTTTATCCTCGAGATCCTGACGAAGTCTGAGTACGCTGTCCTGGACAGTGTAGACCAGATCGAGGCTGTGGGTCACCGTCTCGTACATGGTGGTGAGGCTATCAATAAGAGCGTCCTCATCAATGACGAGGTGATCGAGCAGGTCAAGCGTGTCTCTGACCTCGCTCCACTGCACAACCCACCCTCACTGAAGGGTATCGACGCTATCACGAAGCTCCTTCCGAAGGTGCAGCAGGTAGCTGTCTTTGATACGGCCTTCCACCAGACGATGCCTGCATATACCTATATGTATGCACTACCTTACGAGTACTATGAGAAGTACGGGGTACGTCGCTACGGCTTCCACGGAACAAGCCACCGCTACATCAGCCATCGTGCTTGCGAGACCCTTGGGAAGGACTTTGACAAGACACGCATCATCACCTGCCACATCGGCAATGGCGCTTCGATCGCAGCCGTATGCAATGGCAAGGTGCTCGACACCTCTATGGGCTTGACCCCTACAGATGGTCTGATGATGGGTACTCGCTGCGGAAGCATCGACCCAGGTATCGTGCCCTTCATTATGGAGCGTGAGAAGATGACTCCGAGCGACTTCTCGACGATGGTCAATAAGCAGAGCGGTGTACTCGGCATCAGCGGTGTCTCCTCCGATATGCGTGACGTAGAGCAGGCTGCCGAGGCTGGCAACGAGCGTGCTAAGCTCGCGCTCGAGATGTATCGCTACCGTATCAAGAAGTACATCGGAGCCTACGCAGCTGCTATGGGCGGTGTCGATGTCATCGTCTTCACGGGCGGTGTCGGCGAAAACGACCAGACAACTCGTGAGGCAGTAGTCTCTGGACTTGAGTTCATGGGCGTAGAGTTTGACTCAGCAGTCAATCGCTCTAGCCGTGGCGAGGAGAAGGTACTCTCTAAGCCCTCTAGCCGTGTGACCGTCATCTGCGTCCCCACCGATGAAGAGCTGATGATAGCACGTGACACGATGGATCTCGTCAAGTAAAGCGAGACACGCAGCTCGTCACAAGACGACAAAATAAAAGGTAGGGGCGGACATCGACAGATGTTCGCCCCTACTTTATTATAGGTCGTTGAGGTTGTCGCACAACAGCCACGTGGAGAACGTCAAACCTCCACGTGGCTATTTTTTATTCCCCACGTGGACGAGAAACATTTCCTCCGAAGTTTCATTTCGTTCCTCCGAAGTTTTATCTCGTCTCTACGTGGAAAATGTTTCTTCGCCACGTGGGGATTTGAGAATATCCACGTAGGGAGCTATTTCTTCTGAGTCAAAAGCGTATCGAGTCACGAGAAAGCTGCTCTATGAGGTGCCAGCAGAGAGTCCCCTCCTCAGTAGCTCTCAAGTGCAAATCGGTAGCAAGAGCCGCCAGATGAGCGTATAGCTAGAGAAAACGAGTGTTGCCATCGATCGATTATTTCAGCGGATTACCTAATAGGTAGTATTGAACATTTGTTACTCACTACCGATATACCTACTATCTGCTAGCTTTTGTCGTGAGCCATTGTAAGCCCGTGCTGTACCTTTGTGATAGGAATCTGCTGGGTAGTCGGCAGGCTTCACAAGATGTTGCGTAGCAGAGGATTTGCTTCCGTCTTTAGCGCCATTTTCCTCTTTGCCACAGCTCATCTTGAGGTACGCTAAACAATGCAAGGGACACCAATAAAGCTCTCCCGTCGTTTGATTTACGACAATGTCAAACACACTATAATAATATATGAAACGATTCATTTCGTATCTCCTCTGTGGTCTTGTACTTTGCACCGTACAGCTATCAGAGGCGCAGACTGTGGACTCATTATCACGGACCTCCTCGCCAGCTCCTCGTCGGCTCACCTTTGGTGGGTATGGGGAGGCTGTCGCTTCGAGGATGTTTTACAGTAATAACTTCAAGCGCTACACCGATGCGGCACTCTACAAAGATGCTCGTAGCTTCGGACAGGTAGACTTGCCTCACGTTGTTTTCTTTGTTGGTTATGATTTTGGTCATGGTTGGTCTCTAGGCTCTGAGATCGAGTTTGAGCATGGTGGCACGGAGAGTGCTGTCGAGATCGAAGAGGAGGAGACTGGCGAGTACGAGTCTGAGATAGAGCGTGGTGGCGAGGTGGCTCTCGAGCAGTTTTGGCTACAGAAGAGCTTCTCACCAGCACTCAACCTTCGCATCGGACATATGGTGGTGCCTGTCGGAGCGACCAATGCGTATCATATGCCGACGGAGTTCTTTACGGTCTACCGCCCCGATGGGGAAAATACGATCCTGCCCTGCACCTGGCACGAGACGGGTATAGGCCTGTGGGGTAAGCTGCCCAATTGGCGCTATGAGGTGATGGGTATCGCTGGGCTAGATGCTGACCGCTTTAACAATAAGGATTGGATTCGTGGTGGTGCGGGGAGTCCCTACGAGTTTAAGATGGCGACCAACTACGCCTGCGCTATGCGTGTGGACAACTACTCCGTGCGCAACCTGCGTCTCAGCCTGAGCGGCTACGTCGGGACGAGCGGTCGCAACACGCTCAATGCGACAAATAAGTATGACCATATCAAGGGTCTCGTCTGTATCGGAGCTTTTGACTTCCAGTATGCCAATCCGCAGCTCATCTTGCGAGGCAACGTGGACTATGGACATCTAGGCGACTCGATGGAGATCACAAATGCCAATCGCACGACTCGCAAGGACTCACCCTCGCCAAAGAATAGTGTCGCCAAGGCGGCTCTAGCTGCTGGTCTGGAGGGTGGATATGACCTCTTCTCGGCCTCGGACAAGCTACGTCAGCTCAAGCAGCGTCTTTACCTCTTCGGACGGTATGACTACTACGACTCGATGTTTCAAGTAGTACCCAATATGACGGACGAGCCCGAGTGGGAGCGGCAGAAGTTTACCGTCGGACTCAACTACTACCCGATCCCTGAGATTGTCATCAAGGCTGAGTATAGCTATCGTATGCTGCACGAGCAGTTCAACGATGAGCCGACCGTCAGCCTCGGCATCGCCTACTTCGGTATGTTTCACTTCTAGATTCTTTTAACACAACACAATACAATCGACTATGAATAAGTATACTTACATCTTTAAAATGCTCCTTCTCTCAGTCGTGGGCATCCTCCTCGTCTCTTGTCAAGAGAGCGACGAGCCCAAGGCAAAGCAACTAGATCCTGAGCAAACGGCACTCGTCAAGCAGTTCGTCGAGGGTGTCGTAGTACCCACTTACAAGTCTCTAGCAGACAATGCTATCGAGCTGTCTGGTCTTTGCGAGGAGCTGATGAAGAATCCCTCCCAAGAGCTGGTCGACAAGGCTTGCAAGAAGTGGGTAGCAGCGCGTGCTTACTGGGAGCTTAGCGAGGCTTTCCTCTATGGAGCTGCTGGAGACTACAACATCGACCCGCACATTGACTCCTGGCCTCTGCAAAAGAATCAGTTGGACAACGTCCTGCAGAACAAAGACCTCCTCGATGAGCTCAAGGAGGAGGGAGCCGATGCTACGGGCTTTGCCTCTCTAGGCTATGGCCTACTCGGCTTCCACGCTGTGGAGTATATGATCTTTAGAGATGGTCAGCCTCGCAAAGTCGCTGAGATCACAGAGCCTGAACGCATTTACAATGCTGCTGTCGCTGAGGATCTAGCTCGTCAGGCGATCCGTCTAGAGGCTAGCTGGGCTGGCATTGACAAGGTGACGGCTGACAAGAAGAAGACCCTCGAGGACGCTGAGCTCCTCCCCACGCTGGACTATGGCCAGCTTATGATCACCGCAGGTGAGCAGGGTAATAGCGCCTACAAGAGCCAGAAAGATGCGCTCGTGCAAATCCTACAAGGTGCGAGTGACATAACCGATGAGGTGGGCAATACGAAGATCACGGATCCAGTCAACTCGGGCAACGTTCTAGACGTAGAGTCGTGGTACAGCTGGAACTCTATTGAGGACTTTACTGACAACCTCCGTAGCGTGCGCAATGCTTACTACGGTTCTCTCGATGGCACAGTCCACAAGCACTCTCTCGCCACCTACATGGCTCAGCAGCATCCTGAACTAGACAAGGAGATCCGCACAGCTCTAGACCATGCGATCAAGACGGTAGCTGCTATGCCAGCACCCTTCCGCAATAACCTGACCAAGGAGGCTACCAAGCCTGCCATCGAGGCGTGCAATGCACTCCTCGAGCAGATCGATGCAGCTATCGAAGCTGTACAGAAGTAATCAATAACCGACCATCATACCATCTGCAGGCTTGATCCCTAGAGAGGTCGCCTGTAGATGGATGATAGCACTTTGGAGGAAGTTGTTATGAACAAGGTATTAAGTATATGTAGCCTGATAGGCTGTCTGGCTCTCCTGAGCGCATGTAGCTCAGACTCTCCAGATCCAAGCGAAACGAATCCATACGAAGAGCAGTATTACAGCGGGGGTAAGCTAGGCACTGCGTTCAATAACACGGCAACCTGCTACGAGCAGTTTACCCCTGCAGTCGAGGATGCTGGTTTGGTCGCTAGGTTTAAGCGGGGAGAGCGTCTCTTCGAGAATCCCTTTGACACCTCTACCGACCCAAACTTCCCGCTACGTGGTCTAGGTCCCCTATGGCTACGTGCTAGCTGTATCGCTTGCCACCCAGGTTATGGTCACGGCGCTAGACAGACCGAGTACAACTCGCACACCATAGGCAACGGATATCTACTCGTCCTCACGGACCAAAACGACAACTACCTATCCTCCCTCACCGGTATGCCTCAGACGCAAGCTGCGCCTCCCTTTAAGGCACCACTTGATGAGCGTAAGATTAGGATAGATTGGCTCCCCTACACGGATGAGTGGGGCAATAAGTTTGACGATGGCGAGACCTACGACCTCATTTACCCAGAGGTAACCATTCCAGAAGATGCTTTCTACGTCCCCTTGCAGGTTAAGGGCAAGGACATTCCATACTCCGATCTACGCATTCGTCTCGAGAGTACCATCGGTATCTACGGCACGGGGCTGCTCGATGCTATCAGTGACGAGGACCTTCGCGCTCAGTATCAGACGGAGGAGAAGCATGGCGCCAACCTCAACCCTACCGTCTGGAAGGATGGCGACTTCGCTCGCTACTACACCAATACCAAGCAGGGCGACGGCACTAAGTACCTCCCCCGCTACACCTACGGCTTGACACGTGGTAGCATACAGGATGGTCCTGGAGCCAATGCTATATGGAACATCACCAATGTGACTCGTAGCGATCGTCGTTATCACTATATGACCCCTGCCTATGCTCAGGTCGCTTCCGAAGATCCCGAGGTGCAGGCTAAGTTTTACACCTATTACCCAGAGTGGCGGAAGAGCGGTGATGTCAAGAAGGACATCTACGACTACCTAACCTCTAGCGAGCTACCAGCCGACATGATCGATGAGGAGTACATCGACTTCATGGTATGGCACCGTGGACTAGCCGTCCCGTCGGCACGAGATGCTGATAGCAAAGAGTTCCAACAGGGTAAGAAGCTCTTTGAGGAGATGGGGTGCGCTATCTGCCACCGTCCTACCTGGACCACAGGCGAGGATCAGATTCGTGACCCGAACAATTTCTTCGTTGGTGCTCGTGCTAGCCTCCTGCCACGCTATCCGCATCAGAAGATCTGGCCCTACACCGATATGATCCAGCACCAGCTACAGATGAAGAACAATATTCGCACAGGCTGGTGTCGTACCACCCCGCTGTGGGGTCGTGGGCTTAGCATGAAAGCAACTGGGGCTAGCGATCGTCTACACGACTGTCGCGCACGTACCGTGATCGAGGCGATCATGTGGCACGGCGCTAAGAACAGTGATGCGAGACAGTCGATTGAGAAGTTTCGCAAGCTCAGCAAGGAGGAGCGAAAGGCTGTCGTTACCTTCATTGAGTCTATCTAATCTCTAAAGTCTAATCTCTACCCTCTACCCCTCTCCTGAGTAAGCATTTGCTAGAGCAATAGATTATGATGATAGATATAAGCTGTCAGGGGAGGGGAGACACATACATCCAAACACTTTATTCTTATGAAGCACTTAACTACACAGCTAGCTCTGCTAGCGCTCATCCTTGCTAGCCTGACTGCTTGTCAGCAGGAGTGCGGTAGTGACACTCCTCAGACGCTCAGCGAAGAGTACTACAGTGGGGGCAAGCTCGGCACTACCTTCAACAACACCGCCTCATGCTTCGAGCAACCCACAGAGGCTATCGCATTGGCTGGACTAGATGCCAACTTCAAGCAGGGTGAGCGTCGCTTTGAGACGGCACACGCTGCTGGTGATGTACCTGGTCTGACCTTCACGGGACTAGGTCCTCTGTACAATCGTACCTCCTGCGAGGCTTGTCACCCCGGCTATGGACATGGTAAGCGCATCACGCGCTACAATAGTGAGCAGATGGGCAATGGCTGTCTCATCATCGTTACCGACAAAGAGGGCAACATCGCCAGCTCGCTTGGCTTGGTGCCTATGACAGCAGCGCTACCTCCCTTCAAGCCGATGATCGACGAAAAGAAGATGACCATCGACTGGCGCAGCTATACGGACGAGTGGGGCAATAAGTTTGACGATGGCGAGACCTACGACCTCATCTATCCTGAGGTACACCTACCTGCGGAGGCTCTCTACTCCCCTCTAGAGGTGAATGGCAAGCCCTATCCAATAGATCAGGCGGTTGTCACGATTGAGTCTACCATCGGTATCTACGGCACGGGTCTACTCGATGCGATCAGCGATGAGGATATACGTCAGCAGTATATCAAGGAGGCTCCGCACACACCGCTCAATCCCGCCATCTGGGCTGGTAACGACTTCGCCCCCACGGGGGTTGACGCTGCAGGGCATCCGATGCGCTTTGACTATGCGTGTGACTTTACCAAGCTTTCTGCCAATGTGAGCCTATGGGAGGTGACCAATATCATCACGCCGATGTTTCGTAAGTTCTACATACCTGAGGCTTATGCACGGACGGCTAGCAAAGACCCCGATGTGCAGGCACAGTTCTACAAATACTTCCCAGAGCGCAAGAAGACTGGCAATGTGGAACAGGATATTTACGACTTCTTTACAGCTACAGACCTACCCGTCGAGATGGACGCACAGGCTTGCTACGATCTGATGGTGTGGATACGTGGTCTTGCGGTGCCAGCAGCGAGAGACATCGATACCCCCGATGTGCAGCGTGGTAAGCAGCTCTTCACTGAGATAGGTTGTGCCACTTGCCACCGTCCCTCTTGGACTACGGGCGACGATGTCGTTGTGGATGTGTATGGTCTGACCGAGGGTGGCAAGAAGGCTATGCCTCGCTATCCCAAGCAAAAGATCTGGCCCTACACCGATATGATCCAGCACCAGCTCCATATGCAAAACGACATCCGCACAGGCTGGTGTCGTACCACCCCGCTCTGGGGACGTGGTCTGAGCCAGAAAGCTTCAGGTCATCAGGATAGACTGCACGACTGCCGCGCACGCAATGTGATCGAGGCTATTATGTGGCACGGAGCCAAGAATAGTGACGCGCGAAAGACCGTCGAACGCTTTCGCCAGCTTGACCGCAAGGATCGTGAGGCGGTTGTCAAGTTTATCAACGCTGTATAGCTTCACGCACTAGATACGATATAAATATGGTGTGGCGCAAGCTCCCTTTCATATTACTACTCATCACGGTGGCTGTCCTTGCGACAGCCACTGTGGTTGAAAAGCTTTACGGTACGCCCTTCGTGCAGGAGCACTGGTATGGCTCCCCGCTCTTTACCATCTTGTGGGTGCTACTCTCCTGTACTGGGCTACTCTATATCTTACGGGTGAAGCTCTACAAGCGCTTCTGGGTCTGGATGATTCACGTCTCACTGCTGGTCATCTTGCTGGGTGCTGGCATGACTAGCTGGACCGCCATACATGGACGGATCAAGCTCCAGGAGGGTGCCAGTCCCACGGATCGCTATCAGAGTGAGCAGGGAGAGACGCTGATCCTCCCCTTTGAGGTCGCTTTGGAGCGGTTTGATCTGACCTACTACACAGGGACTCAATTCCCGCTAGACTACCAGAGCAATCTCCTCATTCAGGACCAAGAGCGGTCGCAGAGCCTCCGTGGTGCTGTCTCGATGAATCGCATCTTCCGCTACCGATTCTATCGCTTCTACCAGTCAGGCTACGACCCAGAGACGACCTCCTCTATCCTCTCCATCGCTTATGACCCGTGGGGCATATCGATCTCTTACATAGGCTATGCGCTCCTACTGATCAGCCTCCTAGGGGGTATGTACGCACGTCGTCATAGGGTGAGACAGCTCCTCAAGCAGGCTCTCGTCTCTCCCGTGGCAATGCTCTTGATACTCCTCGCTGGTGGTACGCTCTCGGCAGAGGCAAAAGCCCCTGCGACACCACTCCCCAAGACGATCCCCGCTAGTGTGGCGAAAAGCTTGGGCGAGCTGCACATCTTGTACAACAATCGGGTCTGTCCCCTAGAGACCTACGCGCAGGAGTTTACCGAGAAGCTCTATGGACGCAGTAGCTACCGAGGCTATTCTGCCGAGCAAGTCTTGGCGGGCTGGATCTTTTACTACGACAGCTGGGTCGATGAGCCGATGATACGGATCAAAGATCGGAGCATACGCAAGCTGCTCGAGTGCTATGAGGGGCAGCGGGTGAGCTACTTACAGTTCTTTGACCTACAGGGTAACTATCGCCTGGAGGCTCTGCTGGACAACTACATACAGCACCCCGACCAGCCCGGACGCAAAGCCCTCTTTGAGGCACACGAGAAGTGTCAGGTGATACAGAGATTAGGGCTAGGGGAGTCGCTTGCGATCTTTCCTGTACAGAGCCATGGGCGTATCGCATGGTACCATCCAGCCTCTACCGACCTCCCCGCAGAGATGCCGCTAGATCAGTGGACCTTCGTGCGTAAGAGCTTTAACTACCTCAGCGAACTGGTCATCATGCAGCAATGGGACGAGGCGCAAGACTTTCTCGTCAAGCTTCGCCACTACCAGCTCAAGGAGGGCGGTGAGAGCTGTCCCTCGGCGGTGCGCTTTCGCTCTGAGATATACTACAACCAGCTCTCGCCTTTTATCGGACTCCTCGCCAAGATCCTCGCCACCGTCGGTATCTTGCTCTTCATCTGGACGGCCTATCAGCTCTCCGTGGGGCGACTCGTGGATCCGACACTTGTCAAGTGGAGCATCTGGATCATCATCTACGGCAGTATGCTCTACCTAACCCTGATGGTGATCCTACGCTGGATCGTCTCGGGATATGTGCCGCTGAGCAATGGCTTTGAGACGATGCAAGCCTTAGCTTGGATCGTACTCTTGCTCACAACTCTCACGGGGCGCAAGCATCGGGTATTGATCCCCTTTGGGCTACTTATGGGTGGGTTGTCGCTCTTGGTCGCCTCCTTCGGGGGCAGCAATCCGCAGATCACCCCGCTGATGCCAGTGCTTCACTCGCCACTACTGAGCATCCACGTGCTGGTCATTATGATAGCGTATAGTCTCTTGGCCTTTATGATGCTCAATAGTTGCATGGCACTGATCCTGTCACGTCGCTCTGCCGTCGGGACGCACCTAGAGGCACTCAGTAGACTACTTCTCTATCCAGCGGTCGCGCTGCTGGCTATCGGTATCTTCATCGGAGCCGTCTGGGCCAATGTCTCGTGGGGACGATACTGGAGCTGGGACCCCAAAGAGGTGTGGGCACTCATCACGCTCATTATCTACGCCCTGCCACTACACTGCGAGTCGCTGCGCTGCTTCCGCTCACAGAGGTTCCTGCACGTCTATCTCTTGATCGCCTTCGTGTCGGTGCTGGTCACCTACTTCGGGGTCAACTTCTTCCTTGGCGGGATGCACAGCTACGCTTGATGCTCCCCCTTACGAAGCGATAAATCCACTCCACGGAGGAAAAGCCAATTCCTCCGTGGATGTTTTTCATTATCCACGTGTTCGTTTTTTGATCTCCACGTAGGCGGAAAATGCTCTCCACGTAGAAACGAAATGAAACTTCGGAGGAATCAAATGATAAGTCCGAGGAATTTCTCATTTTCTCGGTAGAGGATAAAAAATATCCACGTGAGAAATTGGACGTCTCTCACGTGGATATCTGAAAGCGGTTGTTTTGTAGTCTGGACTGCCTGACGAAATCTGATTAGTTGCTCACGGGAGCAAGCTACCCATCGGATAGCTAAGAGGCTGTCTTACAAAGCTGCCGAGATTGCCGATGTGGTAGCAATAGCTATGAATACGAAGATGGCTATGGCAATGCCTATGCACACAGCGGCGGCAATGGTAAGCCCTTTGGCCCACTGGAGCGAGTTGCGACTTGCCCTCTCAGCTTCTGCGTAGTTGCCTCTCTCATAGTGTGTAGAGACCTGTATCGAGTAGATAAGCGGGATCCCTAGCGGGAAGAAGAAAAAGACGCAGAGGATGCTCCACACAAGGTTGTCGGGTGGCATCTTGGGGCGGTTTTGTGGCTGCATGTGGCTGCTATAGCCATACGGGGAGCCGTAAACAGGAGCCCCCGCATAGGGATTGGGCCCAGGAGCTTGGTACTCAAAGAGGATGCATAGCTCATCCAAAGTCTGAGCGGGACAAGCATCGCTCATACCGTCGACGCGTATCATAGTCTGGGGAGTAATCCTTCGTGCGGACAACTCCTCAATCGTGTAGGGTCCTAGTTCCTGTCCATTGCAGACGATGTAGTACTGCCTCATACTTCTAGTTTAGTTTATGATCTATATGAGCGAGATCGCAAAGCTCAGGATCTCTTTTTGGCTCAATCTACGTTCTTCTTGCGCAAAGGTATGTAATCACTTGGACTTATACAATATTGGCAAGTGTTGCTTGTCGGGGTAGCAATAGCGTACTTGAAAGATGTGTCGCCCTCTAACTTCTAACCTCTAATATCTAATCTCTAAGGCCTCTCCCTTGACGGAAAAGTTGTACTTTTGACACGACAACGAGCGAAAGAACTATGGATTCTGTACGAGCGAAGAAATATCTAGGGCAACACTTTCTCACGGACCGTGGCGCAGCACAGCGCATTGCCGACTCGGTCGCGGACTATCTCGGCACGCCGATCCTAGAGGTGGGACCTGGGATGGGTGTCCTGACGCAGCCTCTCCTAGAGGCGGGGCACGACCTGCAGGTGATCGACATAGATCATGAGAGTATCGAGTATCTGCACCAGCACTTCCCGCAATTGAGCCAAGAGGGGCGGATCATCGAGGGAGACTTCCTCAAGCTCCCTGCAGAGGAGCTGATACCTGGTCGGGCGAATACGCCTTTTGTGGTGATCGGCAACTATCCGTACAATATCTCTTCGCAGATCTTCTTTCGCATCTTAGAGCTACGCGAGCGCATCCCAGCTGTGGCGGGTATGCTACAGCACGAGGTGGCACAGCGGCTGTGCGCCTCGCCTGGAGGACGTGACTACGGCATCCTGAGCGTCTTGTTACAGTGCTGGTACGACTGCGACTACCTCTTTAAGGTGTCCAAGCGTGACTTTAATCCACCGCCCAAGGTAGATGGTGGCGTGATGATCGCACGACGAAATAGTCGCACTGCGCTGCCCTGCGATGAGGCTAACTTCAAGCGGGTAGTCAAGACCGCCTTCGGGCAACGGCGGAAGATGCTGCGCAATGCCTTGATGTCGCTCTTTGGCAAGGAGTTCCCCTACGCTGATTATGAGATCTTCACGCTCCGTGCGGAGCGTCTCTCGGTAGAGGACTTTATCGCTCTCACCTTGATGTACGAAGCACTACCAACTGACAACCTAACAACACCTTAAATAGAACCTTTATGAAAAGCATCTTACGTATCTTACTGCTCCTCCTCGCCTCACTCTCACTGGTGGGGCAGCAGCGGGAGTACCCACTACCAGAGCGACCTGCGAAGAATGTGATCCTCCTCATCTCGGACGGTACCTCGCTACCGACAGTCTCACTAGCTCGCTGGTACCAGAGGGCGCTCGACCCTCAGGCGCAGCACCTAGCGCTCGACCCTTATCTCTCGGGGAGTGTCATCACCTACTGCTCCAATGCACCGATCGGAGACTCAGCTCCGACCACCTCTTGCTATATGACGGGCATTCCATCGATCGATGGCTTTATCGCAACCTATCCGTACAGCGAGCCACACAATGATCTCGTACCGCTCGACTCTTCGTGGGCTTATCGTCCTGTGGTGACCCTTCTAGAGGCTGCCAAGCAGACGCAAGGCAAGCGTATCGGGGTCGTCTGCACTTGTGAGTTCCCTCACGCTACGCCAGCAGACTGCACGGCTCATACGCCTTCTCGCAAGCTCTACAAGAGCATCGTGCCACAGATGGTGGACAATGGTGTGGACCTCCTCCTGGGTGGTGGCACCTCGCTGATGACGGGCGAACTAAAGGAGCGTCTGAGCAGACAGGGCATAGCACTTTACCTCGATGATCTCGCAGCTATGCGAGCGCATCGAGGTGGCGGTATGTGGGCACTTTTTGGAGAGATGGATATGCCGTACGATATGGACAGGCGTTCGCTAGGAGACACGCTGCGCTACCCCTCGCTGGCTGAGATGACGGAGACGGCAATCCGTAATCTGGAGAACCCTAACGGCTTCGTCCTAATGGTGGAGGGCAGCAAGGTAGACTGGGCGGCTCACGCCAATGACCCCGTGGCGATGGCTACGGAGTTTCTAGCTTTTGACAAGGCGGTTGCCGTGGCGCTGGACTATGCGCAGCGGGACGGGAATACGATCGTCCTCGTGACGGCAGACCATGGTAATAGTGGTATGAGCATCGGTCGTCCTGCCGACAAGGGTTATGCTCGTCTGACACTCGATGAACTGATTATGCCCCTGACACGCTTTCGCTACAGTTCGGTAGAGCTGGGACGTAAGACGAGTCAGACGGCACTATCACTTCTTGCCGATAGTCTCTACTTATGGACTAGCATACGTCCCTCGGAGGAGGAGCTGGCAGAGATCAATGCTGTCGAGGACTATACCTGCTCGACACTATCGGCTGAACAACGCAAGGTGAAGTATGCAGAGCTGGGCTGGAGCCAGAAGTACCGCTTGAAGGATTACTTCGTTGACTGGATGAAACGTCACCTAATCATTGGTTTTACCACGCACGGGCATACGGGCGAAGAGGTCTTTCTCGCTAGCTACACACCGCAGCAGTTGACTCCGATCAGAGGTTGTGTGACCAACATTGATCTGCATAACTATATGCGTACGCAGCTTGGCCTAGAGCAGACGATGCTGGAGCTGTCGGAGGAGTATTACGCACCACATGATGCGCTCTTTCCTCAAGCTCAGTACAAGATAACGGGTGATCAGCCCGAGGAAAAGCGGATCACGATCCACTACAAGGAACACGAGATCGAGCTACGCGCCTACCAGCGCAGAGTATGGGTTGACGGGGTGGAGCAAGAGCTTCCGACGCCTGTGGTCTACGTCTCCGAGACGAACAAGTTTTACCTCTCTCGTAGCTTGGTGCGCCAGCTTTAGCTACACCTGCTTGAGTCGGCGCATCAGAAGTGGTGATATGACTAGTAGCAGGACGGCGAGTAGGACGACACCGATGCCGACACCTTGACCTAGGGAGAGTTCCTCGCCTAGGGCTAGTGCCCCCACGATGACGGCTGTGAGTGGCTCCAACGCACCCATGATGGCGGTCGGCGTGGAGCCTATTCGCTGTACCGCCCAGACGAGCGTGATATTGGCGCAGACGGTCGGGATGAGTGCTAGCAGGGCGGTGTAGATCCACTGCGTCGTATTGTCTAGAAGGAGACTGGCACCCGTAGCTTTGCAAAAGAGCGCAAAGAGTATGGTCGAGAGTCCCATCACGTAGGTGGTCAGCTTGAAGCTACTCATCGGCTCTAAGTGGGAGTGCCGAAGGATCACAATGTAGGTGGCGTAGCAAAAGCCAGAGAAGAGTACCGTGAAGAGTGGTCGCAGTGGGATGGCTGTCACGTCAGACTCAAAGAAGCCTGAGATGAGCGACACACCACCTAAAGCCAAGAGGACAGCCAGCCCCTGCAGTAAGTTTATTCGCTGACGAAAGACGATAAACATAAGCAGTACCACAAACGTTGGGTAGCTGAAGTGAAGCACCGTCGCCACTCCCGAGGGCATATGCTGATACCCCTCGATGAGCAGGAAGGAGGAGAAGAAGTACAAGACTGACAAGGCGAGCAGGATCAAGAAGCTTCGCCACGACACCCGCAGGGACTCTCTACGTATTACGACGATACTGCCGACGATGAGTGCCGCGATGAGAAAGCGGTACATCAGCACCGTCCCCTCTGCCACGCCCTGCGCCAGCACTGGTATGCTCAGCAGAGGTATCAGTCCAAAGGTAGCCGATGAGATGAGTCCCATCAGATAGCCCAGCCAGTCGGTCGAGGGGGTACTTGTCTTGTCAGTCATATATAATATAAGGTTATTGGGTCGTATAGAAAAGGAGCCTCATTGCTCTAGCTACAGTCGTATGCTAGACCAATGAGGCTCTTTATGTAGTTGTGATGCGCCTCTGCTATCGTGCGAGACGACTATCCAAGATATGCCTTTAGGTACTCGCAGCGGTCAGACTGCTTGAGGCGACGGATCGCCTTCTCCTTGATCTGACGCACACGCTCACGAGAGAGCTTGGTACGCTCACCGATCTCCTCGAGAGTCATCTCTGGACAACCGATGCCGAAGAAGCAGCGTAGCACCTCCGCCTCACGATCTCCCAGCTGATCCAGGATACGATCTATCTCTGCGGAGAGAGACTCGTTGATTAGACTGCTATCTGTCGAGGGCGTATCCTCATTGACCAGGACGTCTAGCATATTATTGTCCTCGCCCTCCACAAAGGGAGCGTCGAGCGACTGATGCTTGCCCTGCACCTTGAGCGCCTCACGGATCTTGTCCTCGGGGAGCTCCAGCTCAGCAGCTATCTCCTGCGGACTAGGACGACGACCATTGAGCTGCTCGAACTTGACGATCGCCTTATTCATCTTCTGCTGCAGTCCCACCTGATTGAGAGGCAGACGCACGATGCGTGACTGCTCGGCAAGTGCCTGCAGGATAGACTGGCGGATCCACCATACAGCGTAGGAGATGAACTTAAATCCACGTGTCTCGTCAAACTTCTCGGCTGCCTTGATCATTCCAATGTTTCCCTCATTGATTAGGTCAGGAAGGCTCAGGCCTTGGTTCTGATATTGCTTTGCCACAGAGACGACAAACCGGAGGTTGGCCTCCACCAGTTTGTTCAATGCACGTCGATTACCACGATGTATCTCACGCGCTAGCTCCACCTCCTCTTCGGGAGATATGAGGCTCGTCCGCCCGATCTCTTGGAGGTAACGATCCAGCGACGCACTCTCACGATTGGTGATCGACTGATTGATTTTTAATTGTCTCATTGCCATGGCTATACTCGATTAAAGGGTTAATTCTTCTCTTGCTGGCGCTTGTCTCCTAGCACCTACGACTCTTGAAATGACTGCGCTAGAGGTACCACTTCTAGAGAGACGACTCAGATCTTATCACAGAGCGGATAGCTGTAGTCTCTAAGAAGGGGTAAATCAAGGCAGTGTACTCAAACCGATCGCAAAGGTCGTAAAAACAAATGACATAAGTGGCATTTGTAAGGTACATTAACCTTTGAAGGTCTGAGTAGTACTCTTTTTAAGCTCCTAGCGAGCATTCGATACGCTATCACGCTTGTACTTAGAGAGACAAACGCTTAAAAGTTTATTTCATCACTCTAAGATAGCCTCCATAACGTCATCAACGGCATCATCGACAGCGTCGCTCAGAGGCTCGTGTAGCTCGACCGTCGCCTGCTCGCCACATGGAGAGAAGCCCTCAGGCACGTTGAACGGCGTTTCCACCGAGTAGCCCAGCGACGAGTCTGCGTAGACAGCCTTCATAAAGTAGCCGAAGACAGGTAGCGCAGCCGAGGCACCCTGACCATACGCCATCGAGCGGAAGTGTATCGAGCGCTCCTCGCCACCGACCCAGCAGCCCGCCACGATCTCTGGAGAGAAACCGACGAACCAGCCATCGCTGTTGCGCTGTGTCGTACCCGTCTTACCACCCAGAGGCATCGTCAGATTGTGTCGGAAGCGTAGTCTACCGCCCGTACCGCCATCAACGACAGAGCGCATCATATCGAGCATCTGTAGGGCAGCTCGTGCAGGGAGCACCTCCGTAAGATTGGCCGTAAAGGTCGCTACCACATTGCCATAACGATCCTCGATACGAGTCACAGGGATCGGGTCGACACGGATACCTTGATTGACGAAAGCACTGTAAGCCGCCACCATCTCGCTGACCGTCACATCAGGCGTACCGAGAGCCACCGAGACGACAGGGTCTATGTCACCCTTGATGCCGAAGGAGTGGAGCAAGCGAACAAAAGTATAGGGAGAGGTGCGTCCCATCAAGTATGCTGTGACCCAGTTAGAGGAGTTTTGCAGTCCCCACTTGATCGATACCATCTCTCCGACTCGCTTAGCGCCAGTATTACGTGGTGTCCACGCCTTGCCATTGGCATCATAGAGCGTAATCGGCTGGTGCATCACCTGCTCACAGGGAGAGATACCCTGTATCATACTGAGGGAGTAGAGAAAAGGCTTGATCGTCGAGCCCACCTGTCGTCGTCCCTGTGAGACCATATCATACTTAAACGTGCGAAAGTCCACATCTCCGACATAAGCCAGGATATTACCATTGTGCGGATTCATTGCCATAAAGCCCGTGTGGAGGAAGTGCTTATAGTATAGTACCGAGTCCCGAGGAGTCATCTCCTTGTCGATCCAGCCGTTGTAGCTCCAAACGCGCATCTTGCGCTTTTGGTCAAAAGTCTTGCGGATCTCCTCAGACGACATCCCGAGCTTCTTAAGCGAGCGCCAGCGATCTGTGTTGCGTAGCGCACGCTCGATAGCCTCGTTGCGCTGCTGTGCCGTCAGGTCGCCACTGTAAGGAGCTAGCTTAGAGCCCCGCATCTCACGATCGAAGTTAGGCTGTACAAACTCGCTCATATGCTTCTGCACCGCCTCCTCAGCGTACTGTTGCATACGACTATCGATCGTACCGTAGATCTTGAGCCCATCGGCATAGAGATCGTAGTGAGATCCGTCAGACTTCTTGTTTTTCTGACACCACCCATAGATAGGCTGTGTCTCCCAGAGGAGCGAGTCGATAGCATACTGCTCCTGGTTCCACTGCGAGTAGTCACTTCGCTTGGGTTTCTTGGCAGTCAGTAAGAGACGCACGAACTCTCTATAGTAAGGAGCCAAGCCATCGGAATGCGCATTGCTGGTGAAGTTAATCTGAATCGGCTCAGCAGCAGAAGTTGTGTAGGTTTCGTCCGATATGTATCCCGCTTTCTTCATCTGCTGGAGTACTACATTGCGACGTTTCAGCGGAGCTTCACTGTCAGCGTGCAGGACTGGGTTGTAGAGCGAGGGGTTCTTGCACATACCCACCAGCATTGCAGACTCGTTTAGATTCAGCTCTGAGGGCTTCTTGCCAAAGTAAGTCTGCGCAGCCGAGCGAATACCGATAGCATTGTAGAGGAAGTCAAACTGATTGAGATACATCGCTATGATCTCCTCCTTGGTGTAGTTGCGCTCCAGCTTGATCGCTATAACCCACTCGATCGGCTTCTGTAGGAGGCGCTGTAGCGTCGAGTTAGCATGAGGTGAGTAGAGCTGCTTAGCCAGCTGCTGCGTGATGGTACTACCACCACCACTAGCCGTATTGCGTAGCACGCCACGCTTGATGACGGCACGCCCCACGCCTCGCATATCGACACCTGAGTGCTTGTAAAAGCGCACATCCTCCGTAGCTATCAGAGCCTGCACCAGTGGTTCGGCAAGCTCGTCATAGCTCACGTAGATACGGTTTGTCGAGCCATGGGCGTAAGATCCTATCTGCACACCATCGTCCGAGATGAGGACAGAGGCATACTTATCGATAGGGTTTTGCAATTGCTCCACATCAGGCATATAGCCTATGACGCCGTGCCAAATCAATATGAAGATGATTAAGACCAAAGTCCAAAAGGCTACAAAGAGCCACCACAGCACCTTAATGATCCTTCCTTTCATACGAAAGTCTATTATTCTTGTTTTCCACTTTTACGAGATAAACTCTTCAAAGCTAGTATTTCAAGAGGTTTATTGTTGTGTCTAGCTCTTGCTTCGTGTAGGGAAGCAGCGAAACAGAAGACAGACCATAATCCTCCAAGAT
>URDQ01000025.1 GCA_900546675.1 uncultured Porphyromonas sp.
CCCAGGGGTGGGTGCTTTTATACGCTTCGTGTTGCACTTACTACTGGAAATTGCGTTATTTTCCTCCCTTGGAAAACTAAGTTTCCTCCCTTGGAAATTTAAGTTTCCAAAAGGGGAAACAGTTTTGGAAATCGTATATACAACAGAGTCAGCACACTAAGACGAATGTTATACAGACGAATTGACGAACTGCGCTGCTACAAGACGGGTCGCTCGAGTGAGAGCGTCGCTGCGCTTTCGGTGCGTACGGGCTTGACCTGGTCACCAGCCGAGAAGGCATACGAGATGGTCAGCACCAGTCGCCGACGTGGCGAGAGGTTGAGACGAAGCTGCTCGGTCGTATCACCCATCCTCATCGTGATCCGATCCCGACTATGGAGGAGATTGCTCAGCGAGAGACTGAGCTGCAGCTGATCATGCAGTAGGGAGGCATAGCAACCTAAGTCCAGCCCGTAGCGACCGCCGAGGGTGTAGCCGAGTTGCTGACGAGCTGTCTCACCGCTGAAGGCTACGCTCAGACCAACCATCTTGGTGATAGTAAACTGATGCGTTGAGGTGCCACCCACCGAGAAGCTTTGTACCGACCGCCCAGGCATTTGCTCTTGATCATAGCGTAGGTAGAGGATATTATTCGTTCGCCAGAAGGGGAAGAGACTCTTATTGAACGTCCCCGATGCGTAGTGGCTCCAGCGACTTCCCACATTGCTCGGCTGTGTATAGTAAAGGTCGGGAGCACTCTCGTCCTTATAGGTCATGATCTGAATGATGTTGCGACCGTAGCGCACCCGATAGGTGAACTGCCAGTCACGGTTGAGGAAGTAGTTGACCTCCGCCTCGTCAAAGGTCTCCTGCTTAAGTCGCTGATTACCGATGCTGTAGAGATTCTTCGTCAGGTAAGTCGCCACGGGCGAATAGTAACCGTAGTTGGGTAGTGAGAAGAAATGGCGGTATGCCACGCCTATCCCCGAAGCCTTCGCGGGGTTAAGCATATACTGCAGGAGCAGGTTAGGATAAAGCCCCCGATTTGGCACAGTGTAATCGTTCTGCGCATTGAGTAAGTCTCGGTAGTGCACCACCGTCGTCTGATAGCGCAAGCCCGCCTGTAGGTAGAGCCGCTGGGTCAGCATCTTGCTGTACTCTAGATAAGGCGATAGGTCAAAGCCTGAGATAGCGAACTGCCGATGAATGATCTGAGGCAACGTGCCACTACTCACCCCGCCCGCATCGTTGTCGTCCAGCCCATAGTTATAAGAGAGCCCACCTGTGAGCTGATTGCCTCCTGCAAAGACCAGTGTAGCTCTTGGGTGAAAGGTCAGATAGTGCGTCCTGCTCTTGCTCTCTGCCAGCTCCCCCTCATTGGTCGAGTAGTAAGCCGATCCGTCGCTCTGCGAGTGGCTATAGCTCACTGTAGAGGCGATGCCCAGTCCCTCGCATACGGCCAGCCGTGCGGCATAGCTCACACCGCCATTGAGATTCAGAATGCGCTGGTCGTACCCTTGTGTCAGGAGCGTTTGCCCTTCGCCATCCTCTAGAAGCGTCTCCGCCTTGGGACGGTCGTATATCACACCGCCAAAGACGCCCAGCGTGTGCTGCTTATTGATCTGATACTTAACGCCGAAGTTGTCTAGCACGACATAGTCTCTCTTCTTGCTGTCACTCATCGTGGTGACGAGACTAGAGGCTTCGCCCTGGTACTTGTTTTGTCGTTTATACAGCGTAGTGTAGCGTCCCCCGCCACCACGTAGCGTGTTGTATAGCGAGACACCAGCCTTGGTGTATTGCAGGAAGAGCGAGGGCATCCCATCGACAAAGCCTCTCTGGTCAAACTGCGTCCGCAAGCTCACCGAGCCGAGAAGTCCCGCCTCAGTCCTTAGCGTGATGTAGATGATCCCGCCCTTGATCTGCTGTCCTAGCGAAACGCCTGGATTAGGCACCACCTCAATGTGGTCTATCATAGAGGTCGGTATCGAGTTCAGTTGCTGCAGCGTAATCTGCTGGTCTCCGATGTAGATGAGGTTGTCCTCCTTGCCGTTGAGTAGGAGCTGGTTACCAGTCACCTCAACGGAGGGAATAAAGCGCAGGACCTCCGACATAGACTTTCCCTTGGTTACGGGGTTGCCCTTAAACTGTACACGGATATTGCCATTCGACTGCAGCTTCGTGTGCTTGGCGACCACCTGAACCTCAGAGAGCTCGATGCTGTTTTCCTCTAGTGTAAAGTCCACCTGCATGGTAGTCTGAGCGATTGTCACCCTCTGCTGCTGCGTCTTGTAACCGATACAACGAATCTCTATGAGATAGGCACCACGAGCAGGCAACCGTAGCGCATAAGTTCCCTGCGCATTGCTCACCGCTCCCGTCAGCGTCGTCGCTGTCGTGTCGCTCTGTAGCGTAATTGTGGCACCGATGATTGCTTCTCCGCTACTGTCGGAGACGCTCCCCTTAACTTCGTAAGCGCCTTCCTGTGCACTAACCCATTGTCCTGCGATAACGAGCAGGAGGAGTAGTAAGATTCGTTTCATTATAGCTTTCTTAAAGTGTCAATAGTGTGCTAGAAGCGGCGCTCGATGTCTCGTGCGCCTTGGCTGCGGGTGGAGGAGGTGTCCTTGGCGTTGGAGAACTTGTACGAGATCGATAGGTAGAGCGTCGGGTCGTCATAACTGTTGTCGAAGGTGACGCTGTAACCGTCGTACTGGCTCACTCCCTTGTAGTGCGAGGTGAGGAGGTTTAGACCAGCAACAGAGAGCGCAAGCCGTCTATCCAAGAGGAAGTAGCTCATACCGAGACCCAGATTGTACTGCGGCTCTAGCGTGACGACGGTCGTCTTCTGCCGTCCCGTGTACTCGCCCGAGAGGAAGCCGGTCCAGGTGCGGTTCTCGTTGAAGGTAAAGTCCAGGTAGCCGCTGATACCCCACTCACTGCCTGTCATCTTAGACGGGAGCTGTGGCAATGTGGAGGTATAAATGCTTCTGCCGTAGTACGCCTCGACGTTGGCACTCATCCAGCGGAGCTTGTCGAAGTAGTAGCCCGCCTCAGCTCCTAGGAAGAGACTGTTTTGCGCATTCTCCATCTGCGTATAGACCCGCTCGCCCTGTAGGGTAGATATTGGAGTCATCAGCCGCAGCCCTCTCCGCAGCCGTCCGCGGATAGAGAGGGCTTGGTCGAAGGTGTAGCCAACACCCAGCAGGTAGCGAAGCTCAGGACGAAGCTGCGCATTCCCCTTGTAAAAGGAACGCTCATTGACCTGCCAGACGAAAGGGTTGAGGTCTCTAAACTTAGGCTCCACGATAGAGCTATTGACCGTGAGCGTCAGCTGATGCCTCGACGAGGGGGTGTAGCTGGTGTGTAGCATCGGGAGCCAAGCGTCATCGTAGCGGTCTAGCTCAGGGATTGTCTTCGTTGCTTGCCCCTGCTGTGCTAGGTGCGACTTGACCCCGAGGTAGCGCACACCTAGGCGCATCCACCACTGTTCGCTGAGGCGGAGCGTACCGCTGACGTAAGGCGAGAGACTCCACTCCTGCCAGACTATATCATTGCGCTGCTGTATGAGCGGGTACGGGCTCACCGCATCGTTGTGCGCTCGGTGGTTGGCGGAGCTACTCCAAGCACCCTTGAGACCAGTCTCTAGGAGGTAGCGGTTGTCACTGTCTAGATAGATCGCGTAGTCGCTGCTCAGATGCGCCCCCGAGGTGCGCAGGTCCCGCTCCTCACTATAAGCTAAGAAAGGGTCGCTCTGTGGCAATTCCTGACCTACGTAAGTAGTCTGCGAATCGTTCGTCAGGTTAAAGTAAGATAGCTCGCTCCAGAGCTGTCCGCCCCGCTCCCCAAAGGTTGCCTCCCAGTAAGCAGTCGCCGTGATGCGTGGCTCGGTAGCTAGGTAGCCATTGCTATTCTCCACGACCCGCTCTGGGGTACCCGGTTGCGTGGTCGTCTCCTGACTCTCGAAGAGATTGCGGTACTTCTTCCTATTCCACGAGAGCGCCACGCCCAGCAAGCTTTTCTCCCCATAGGCGTACTGCAGCGTACCACGTACCCCCATATAGTCATAGCGCCCCACCGAGGGAGTGTAAGTATGGTAGCGATAATCTTTCGCCTCGTAGGTGACATCCTCTAGATTGTTCGATCCGTTGAAATTGATTGAAGGAGCTATCGATGCGAAGAGTCCTCGCCGATTGTAAAGTAGCGAACCGTACCCTCCGTAGCGGTAGTTATCCTTGTTGGCATACATACTCTCAGTGCCAATCACTCCGCCCATATACTCCTTAAAGAGTGAGGAGGTGTGCAGGATAATCATAGCCGTATTACCGTCGGGATCGTACCTAAGCGGTGGCTGCGTGATGACCTCCACACGGTCTATCAGCCCCGCATCGTAACCCTTGAGAAGACCGGCAATCTCCGAGGCATCGACACGCTGCAAGACGTTTCCTATCTTGACCAAGACCTGCTCCTTGCCTATGATGCCGAGCTGGTTGCCCTTCACCTGAACCTTCGGTATATGCTTGAGCAAGTCTAAGGCATCGTTGCTGCGCTCTCTGATCTCGTGTACATCGACCGTAAAGCCATCGGGCTGCGTTCGCACCCCAACGATCTGCCCCCGCACGACCACGGTCTGCAGTTCCTCGGCACTCGTCTCAAGTGTAATGACACCCAGGTCAAGCGGTTCATTCGTGAGGCTGATCTCCTCCGTGTGCATCTCATAGCCGAGGTAGCTCACACCGAAGATATAGTTCCCCGCAGGCGCATTCATCGTAAAGCGCCCCGCAGCGTCACTCACGGCAAACTGCACAATCTCCTGCGTCTCCCGATCCTTCACGAGGAAGACGGAGGCTCCCTCGAGTGCCCCTTCAGCATTTCTAATGGTTCCCGTGATGGCACCTCCAGTCGTCTGCGCCGAGGCTGTTAGTGCGACAAGCAATAGCCCCATCACGAGAAGGGCTTTGCGGATAAGGGTTGAAAATAGACGTTCCATTTGACGATTACTATTTTGTTTGTTTCTACTCTGACAGGGTGCTCGGAAGTGACTTCTTGGTCTTTCAGTTTATATGGTGTAGGGTGTATAGGTACTTCCATTGCTTGCGCAGTGCTGCGATAGAGAGCTTGTCAATCATCGCTCCTTCGAAAGAGAGCCCTAAGTAGAGGTGGTGAAAGGTCTCTGCGAGCATTGTCGTATCTGTGTCGGGACGTATCTCGCCACGATCCTTCGCGAGGTTGATCGCCTCGCTCCAAGCCTCTATCTTTTTTGCTTCGTACTCCTGCACTTGCTCGCTCCAGGTCTCGTGATGATCTTTTAGATACAAGATGAAGCTCATAAAGCTGGCAGACGTGACACGCACATCGACATCCTTGAGGAAATAGGTCATCCGTCGCTCTATGATTGCCAAGCAGGTGTCCATAAAATCCTTGAGAGGTGTCTGACTGGTCAAGTACTCCGCACCATAGTCCACCTCCTCGAGGAATGCATCGATGAATTGGTCAGCAATATGCTTGAACAGATCCTCCTTGCCTCTGAAATGATGAAATATAGCACCACGAGTGACCTGTGCAGCGCGCTCGATATCTGTAAAGCTGACAGCATCATATCCCTGTGCGAGGAAGAGCTTAAAGCTCTCTCTGACTATTGCCGCTTTCTTTTTAGTCTCTTTTCCTTCCATAGCGATCGAATAGATACGTACCAGTTGGTTCTTTTCTTTCTAGGCGCAATATTACAAATAAAAAACGAACTGACAAAACGTACCCTTGTGACTCCTATCGGGGAAACACGATATATCTTCGCTTATAAAGCAGAAAAAGATAGGATGGGCTTCAGAAAACGACAATAGCCACGTGGAAATTTTTAAATCGCTACGTGGAAAAGGAAAATTCTCCACGTGGGCGCGAAATGAAACTTCGGAGGAATCAAATGAAACTTCGGAGGAATCGTTTTGCGCCTACGTGGAGAATAAAAAACAGCCACGTGGAGATTTGAGATTTCCCACGTGGCTATCGGGTTAGAGATTAGAAGTTACTCGTATCATCGTTACTTGTCCTCGCTGTGATGCAAGCATTACGTGAGGTACTGGTCGAGTAAGTATGGACGCAGGAGGTCCTGCGCCTCGGCTGTGTATCGTTGCTGCGCAGTGCGTATGGCTAAGCTCTCGGAGCGACAAGACTCAGGCGGTGTCGTGGAGCGGTGCCACTGCGTCAGGAGTCGTATGGCGGACTGCCCTACTTGATGGTGCAGCCGGCAGAGACGTGTGAGGTTGTAGCGGTGCAGCACCGCCTCTCGACGCAAGAGGGGCAATGCCTCGACGGGCGTGACGAGACAGAGCGTTGGCTCAGGTGCCACGAATGGCTCTAGATAACGAAAGAGTAGATGTGGCGCAAATCCCTCTCCCGTGTGGCGCGCCTGACGGAGCGATGCCGTAGCGGGCTGGAGTCCGTCGTAGTAAGGGGGATTGGAGATGATGAGGTCGTAGGTACGGGGCAGCAAAGCTAGCTCTGGCGCAGTGATGTCACACGTCAGTGCCGTGAGCCGATCGCTATAAGGAGAGCGGGAGAAGTTGTCCTGGGCGGTTCGAACCGCTTCGTCATCGATGTCGATGGCGGTGACCATAGCACTGGGATAGGTCTGCGCGAGCATCAGCGACAGGATGCCGGTACCTGTTCCCACATCTAGGATTTGACTGGCCGTGTGAGCAGTCCTCGCCCACGCTCCGAGGAAGAGCGCATCGGTAGAGATACGCATAGCACAAGCCCCCTGCATGAGAGCGTAGTGTTGCATGCAGAAGGGCTTGTCCATAGTTTTATTTAGCTGTTGGCCGTTGGCTCTTCTCAATTCTGCAAATCGGATTACTCGTTACGCTTTGATACAACGGACGCACTTGACGTGTAACGATTTGTAGGGACGCACGGCTCGTGCGTCCGTCCCCGTTAAAGGTTACATCGTTAAGATCGTTCGACAACGGACGCACGAGCCGTGCGTCCCTACAAAGGGTTACTCGTCTCGCTGTTCTACAACCTCTTAGTACTCTTGCCAGCTCTTGATCTCTAGCTCTTCTAGCGAGAGCGTGCAGAATGCCTTGATATAGGTGGCTGCAAGGCGCGCATTGGTGATCAGCGGGATGTTGAGATCGATCGCTGCACGGCGTAGCTTGTAGCCATTGGTCAGCTCACCCGTAGAGAGGTTCTTATTGATATTGACCACGAGGTCTACCTCATGCTGGTGTAGCAGATCGAGCGCTTGTGGCTGCTCGGGGCTGTCGGGCCAGTGAACGAGTGTGGCAGGGACTCCATTCTCCTCTAGGAAGTGCTGCGTGCCTGCCGTAGCGTAGAGCTTGTAGCCTTTCTTGTGGAGGAGCTGTGACGCCTCGAGGAGATCGGCCTTTTGCTTAGCGCCACCTGTCGAGAGGAGGACGCCACGCTCGGGTATGTGATGACCTACGGAGAGCATCGCCTTGAGGATAGCCTCCTCGGTGTCTTCACCGATACAGCCCACCTCGCCCGTGGAGACCATATCGACACCTAGCACGGGGTCAGCCTTTTGCAAGCGTGAGAAGGAGAACTGCGAAGCCTTGATCCCCACATAGTCTAGCGAGAAGGCATCCTTCGTTGGGTGCTCATAGGGCAGTCCTAGCATAATCTTGGTTGCTAGGTCGATGAAGTTGAGCCGCAGTACCTTGCTCACGAAGGGGAAGCTACGCGAAGCGCGGAGGTTGCACTCGATCACTTTGATTTCGTTGCCTCGTGCGAGGAACTGAATGTTGAACGGTCCTGAGATGTGTAGTGCTTCGGCTATCTGGCGCGAGATGCGCTTGATGCGTCGGACGGTCTCGACATAAAGCTTCTGTGCGGGGAACTGAATGGTTGCGTCGCCGCTGTGCACGCCGGCGAACTCGATATGCTCGCTGATTGCATAAGCGACGATCTCGCCATGGTCAGCAACGGCATCCATCTCGATCTCCTTGGCATGCTCGACAAACTGCGACACGACCACGGGGTGGTCTTGGGACACATTGGCTGCGAGCTGCAAGAAGCGGAGTAGCTCCTCCTGATTGGAGCAGACATTCATAGCAGCTCCTGAGAGGACATAGCTAGGACGTACCAAGACGGGGTAGCCCACACGATCTACGAAGCGGTCGATGTCCTCAATGGTGGTGAGCTCGCTCCACTCGGGCTGGTCGATGCCTAGCTCGTCTAGCATAGCGGAGAACTTATGTCGATCCTCTGCATGGTCTATATCTTCGGCTTGCGTGCCTAGGATGGTGACCCCATTGGCGGCAAGACGTAGTGCCAGGTTGTTCGGGATCTGACCACCCGTAGCTAGTATGACGCCCTTGGGAGCCTCTAGGTCTATGATATCCATAACGCGCTCGAAGGTGAGCTCGTCAAAGTAGAGACGGTCTGACATATCGAAGTCTGTACTGACGGTCTCTGGATTGTAATTGATCATGATAGAGCGCAGACCCGCCTTGCGAATGGTGTGTAGCGCATTGACGCCGCACCAGTCGAACTCGACGGAGCTACCGATGCGATAAGCTCCCGAGCCTAGCACGATGACCGACTTGCCGTCCTGCTCTGTAGCTATGTCGTGCTCCTCACCATGATAAGTGAGGTAGAGGTAGTTGCTCTCGGCAGGTACCTCGGCGGCTAGCGTGTCGATCTGCTTGACATAAGGTAGTATGCCGAGGCTCTTGCGGTGCTGACGTACTTGGTCAGCCTCTTTGTGCAGAGGCTTCTTGTACTCCTTGGTGACGGCACGGGCGATCTGGAAGTCGGTGAAGCCTTGCTCCTTAGCTTGTCGTAGTAGCTCGGCGGGGAGACTCTCGATGGAGTCGCAGGTGCCCAGTGTCTCGGAGGTCTCTAGGATGCCTTTGAGGCGATAAAGGAACCAGCGATCGATCTTCGTAAGCTCGTGGATCTGCTCCACGCTGTACCCCTGACGGAATGCTTTGCTGATGACAAAGATGCGGGTGTCCGTTGGCTCCCGCAGGGCTGTGTCGATGTCGGGGATGACGAGCTCTTTGTTTTCGCAGAAGCCGTGCATACCCTGCCCTATCATACGAAGTCCCTTTTGGATTGCCTCCTCAAAGGTGCGACCGATAGCCATCACCTCGCCAACAGACTTCATGCTACTGCCGAGCTGACGAGAGACACCGTGGAACTTACCGAGGTCCCAGCGTGGTATCTTGCAAACACAATAGTCTAGTGCTGGCTCGAAGAAGGCTGGCGTGGAGCCTGTCACCGCATTCTGCACCTCAAAGAGTCCATAGCCTAGTCCGAGCTTAGCAGCAACGTGTGCGAGGGGATAACCGGTAGCTTTGCTGGCTAGAGCCGAGGAGCGAGAGAGACGCGCATTGACCTCAATGACGCGGTAGTCCTCACTGTAGGGGTCGAGGGCATACTGCACATTGCACTCGCCTACGACACCGAGGTGACGGATGATCTTGATAGCGATCGTGCGGAGTTTGTGATACTCATCGTTGGTGAGGGTCTGTGAGGGAGCGATGACGATACTCTCGCCAGTGTGAATGCCGAGCGGGTCAAAGTTCTCCATATTACAGACGGTGATACAGTTGTCGTAAGCGTCTCGCACCACCTCGTACTCGATCTCTTTCCAGCCACGCAAGCTCTTCTCAATCAGTAGCTGTGGGGAGAAGGCGAAAGCTTTCTCAGCAAGGACTCGGAGCTCCTCATCATTGTCACAGAAGCCACTACCCAAGCCTCCCAAGGCGTAGGCGGCCCGTACGATGACGGGGTAGCCTAGTTGGTTGGCAGCGACGAGAGCGTCCTCCATCGTGGTGACAGCGTGGCTTTGGATAGTCTTGACCTCTATCTCGTCAAGCTTGTCGACAAAGAGCTCGCGGTCTTCGGTCGCCATAATGGTCTCGACGGGTGTACCGAGCACGTCGATGCCGTAACGCTCCAAGACGCCCGACTGAAAGAGCTGGACACCACAGTTGAGTGCGGTCTGCCCACCGAAGGCTAGCATAATGCCGTCGGGACGCTCACGCTCTATGACACGCTCTACGAAGTAAGGCGTGACGGGTAAGAAATAGACCGCATCAGCAACACCTTCGCTGGTCTGTACCGTAGCGATATTGGGATTGATGAGGACGGTCTTGATACCCTCCGCTTTGACAGCTTTGAGAGCTTGTGAGCCTGAATAGTCAAATTCGCCTGCCTCTCCGATCTTGAGTGCACCAGATCCGAGTAGGAGTATCTTATTGTATTGCTTACGCTGAGTCATGGTTTGGTCGAGCTTGATGGGTTATTTCGACAATTGTGGGTAGTTCAAGACGGTGTCCTGAAAGTCTGTGAAGAAGCTGAGCGCATCTAAGGGTCCGCCCTTTGCCTCTGGGTGGAACTGTACCGAGCGAAATGGCAGGTCGGTGTGCATTAGCCCCTCATTGGTGCCATCGTTGAGATTGGTGTACCACTCTTCCCATCCCTGAGGGAGTGTTGCTGAGTTAACAGCGTAGCTGTGGTTCTGGCTGGTGATGAGACACTGGGGCGAGCCGACCAACTGGACAGCTTGATTGTGCCCGTGGTGTCCGTACTTCATCTTGTAGATCTTAGCACCCGAGGCGAGCGCCATCAGCTGATTGCCCATGCAGATGCCGTAAGTGGGGAGCTGATGCTCGAAGGCATACTGTATCTGTCTGATCGTCTCCTTGCAGCAAGTCGGCGAGCCAGGGCCATTGCTGATGAAGACACCACGTAGCCCCTCGATCTGCTCCAAAGGATAGTCCCAAGGGACGCGGTGGAGGGTGAAGCGCTCATCGATGAGCGAGCGAAGGATGTTGTCCTTGAGTCCACAGTCGATCAAAGCTATATGACAATCGCCCGATCCGTAGATGCGAGGCTCGGAGCAAGAGGCTTGAGCGACTAAGTTTTGCTCTCCGATGGCAGGCTCTATGGGAGAAGTTTCGCCCTCGATGGTTATCGTGCCGACCTGGATACCGTGGTCACGCAGATGCTTGGTCAGAGCTCGTGTGTCGATGCCCGTAATCCCCACGACGCCCTGCTCTGCCATAAAGTCTCCTAGAGACTGCTCCGCATTCCAGTGTGAGTACTCTGGCGAGTAGCTATTGACTATCAGGGCACGCATGAGACAGCCGTCACTCTCGTAGTAATTTGGGATGTCGTACTCATCTCGAGTGGCAGCGGGGACACCGTAATTGCCCACCATCGGATAGGTCATCACCAAGATCTGCCCCATATAGCTAGGGTCGGTGAGCGACTCGGTGTAACCGTTCATAGCTGTATTAAAGACTACCTCCCCGGCCAACTGTCTGGTCGCACCGAAGTGCCAGCCTGTGTAGGTAGATCCGTCTTGTAGCGTGAGCGTAGCTTTGCGCTGTGTGGATGTTTGCATGATTATTGTATGAAAAGAGCGTCTATGTCTATTTGCGATTGTACTGCTGCTCGTAGTAAGCGATGAAAGCATCGTTGACGAGATGGGACCCGCCAGGCGTAGGATAGTCGCCCGTGAAGTACCAGTCGCCTGGATGATGTGGGATAGCTTCGTGTAGTGTCTCGACTGTCTGGTAGACAATGCTAACCTCAGCCTTGATACTGTCAGATTTGACCAACTCTGCAATTTTGGCAGAGATCTCTTCCTCTGTAAAGGGAGCGTAGAGGCTCTTGATCACGTTGGGTACATACTCCGTGAGCGGACGCTCCCTGAGGGCTATCGCCTCACGGTATGCCTCGTCAAGCATACGCTGCAAGCCTCGCTCCTGAAGAAGTGCGATCATAGCTCTAAAGGCTATAAACTCATCCACGTGACGCATATCTATACCATAGTAATCGGGATAGCGAATCTGTGGAGCACTGGAGACGAAAACGATCTTGCGCGGTCCTAAGCGGTCTAGGATCGTGAGGATGCTCTGACGTATCGTGGTGCCTCGTACGATGCTGTCATCGATGACCACGAGATTGTCCACGCCACGCTCGATGGAGCCGTAGGTGACATCGTAGACGTGCGTCGCTAAGTCGTTACGTGTATTGCCCTCGGAGATGAAGGTGCGTAGCTTGATATCCTTGATGGCGACCTTCTCACTACGTATGCGCTGCGAGAGGATACCCTTCAGTTGCTCGTCAAAGTCGTGAGCCCCCAACGCCTGCTCGATCTGCTCCGCCTTGCGCTTGTTGAGCTCTAGGTTTAGTCCCTCTAGCATACCAAAGTAAGCGACCTCGGCGGTGTTTGGGATAAAGGAGAAGACCGAGTGAGTCAAGTCGCCGTCTATCTCTCTGAGGATAGCAGGTGTGAGGAGCTGCCCTAGCATCTTACGCTCACGATAGATGTCTCGATCACTACCACGAGAGAAGTAGATACGCTCGAAGGAGCAAGCTTTCAGTTCGCCAGGCTCCAAGATCTGCGTGATACGCGGATTAGCTTTGTTGTCTATGGTGAGCGCCTCGCCAGGGTTTAGCTCGAGGACCTTGTCGTAGGTCACATTCATCACCGTCTGAATCACGGGACGCTCGCTAGCTACGACGATGATCTCGTCATCGATGTAGTAGAATGCGGGGCGGATGCCGTTGCGATCTCTCAAGACGAAGGAATCTCCCGACCCCGTCATGCCACACATCACAAAGCCCCCATCCCAGATAGGACTGGTACGATGTAGCACATTGGTCAGATCTAGATTGTCCTCGATGAAATGCGTTATGTCCATCCCCTCTAGCCCCTGCTCCTCGTGAGCGATCTTGTAGAGACGCTCCACCTCACGGTCTAGACGGTGACCTACTTGGTCTAATATAATATGTGTGTCGCTAGAGGTACGAGGGTGCTGACCGATGGCGGTGATCTCGTCAAAGATGCCCGACACATTGGTCAGGTTGAAGTTACCACACACGGCGAGGGACTTCGCTCTCCAGTTGCTACGGCGTATCATCGGGTGTACGAAAGTCAAGCCCGCCAAGTCTGTCGTGCTGTAACGTAGATGACCCATATAGCAATCTCCGAGGAAAGGCGTATAGCGCTCAGCTTGTGTCGCCTCCTCTGCGGTAGGAGTCTTACCATCGTGAGCTGTGGCTATGGCCTCGTGTACCGTCTTGAAGATCTCCGTAATAGCGTTACTGCCGAGAGCTCTCTCTCGATAGATATACTCGTCACCAGGAGGTGCCTGTGTCTTGACCACAGCCAGCCCAGCGCCATCTTGCCCACGATTGTGCTGCTTCTCCATCAGGAGGTAGAGCTTGTTCAGCCCGTAGAGGGTCGTACCATAGCGCTCTGCGTAGTACTCTAGGGGTTTGCGTAGTCGTATGAGTGCTATCCCGCACTCGTGCTTAAGTGGTTCCATAGATCCGCCGAGGGTTATATCTTAGTTAGCGACGCTTCTTGTTTTGCTCACGTATGAGCTTCTCTTGCTCCTTCTGCATCTGCTCGAGACGCGCCATAAAGCCTTTCTTCTTCTTGGGCTTCCTTTGGTTCTCCTCGAGACGTGCCAGCACCTTATCCTCATTGATCAGTAGTCGACTAGCAACAAACTGCAAGATCGTAATCAGCGTAGAGATAAAGTAGTAGTAGGTCAGACCAGCTGCATTGCTATTGAAGAAGATGAAGAACATGATTGTCATGATGTAAGGCATCAAGCGCATCATCTTCATCTGCGAATTGTCCGCCCCTGCGGACATACTCATCGTATAGCGGGAGTAAATGATATTGGTGACAGCCCATAGCAAGCAGAAGAGACTGATATGGTTACCACCTAGCAGCCCCGTGATAAAGGGTATGTCCGTGCTCCAAGAAATGATCGGGTCGTAGGTCGAGAGGTCCTTGACCCAGAGGAAGCTCTCCCCACGAAGGTCTATCGCCGTCGGGAAGAACATATAGAGTGCTATCAAGAAAGGCATCTGCAGCAACATCGGCAAGCAGCCACTCATCGGGCTAGCTCCCGCATTGCGATAAAGCTCCATCGTCGCTTGACTGCGCTTCATCATCATCTGCTGATCATCACCCGCATACTTAGCATTGATCGCCTCTACCTGTGGCTTCAAGACGCGCATCTTAGCCTGCGACATATAGCTCTTGAAGGTAAGTGGCGAGAGAACCAGCTTGATGATGAGTGTCAGCAAGAGGATGATGATACCCCAATTAGAGATAAAGCTCTGAAGCAAGTCAATCAGCGGACGGATCAAGGTAACATTGATCCATCTAAAGAGCGAGCCACCCACATAGATCATCCGCTTGAGGTCTAGTCGCTGCGCCTTGTCCACGCCAGCGTCCATCGCTTTGAGCATGTTGTAGTCTAGAGGCCCCATAAAGAGCGCAAAGTCCGCCTTGCGCCCATCACGTATGTCCATCGCAAAAGCTCCTTGATACTTGCAGTCCTTAATATACTCCGTTTCCTTAGGCTCCGTGGTGAAAGACATCTTATTTCCCTCTAGTCGGGTATCTCCAAGACCTATGAGCACGGTGCTAAAGAACTTATCCTTCATTGCCACCCACTGGATCTTCTCGCGGACGTCTTTCTCCTGTACCATTTTAGTCTCCTTGAGCTTCTCTACGTCGTCTGCAGGATACTTATAATATATAGTGGAGTACTGATTCTCAAACTTCCAGGAGCGCTCCTGTCGCGGTATGCGCAGGCTCATCTCTAGATCCTGCATCGCATTGTTGCTATGCAGGAGCGACCCTAAGCCTTGCGCCTCGATAGCCATACCGAGCATATAGCCCTCGTGAGGCATCGTGTAGATGATGCGCAGATAGCTCGATGAGTCTATCGGCAGCGTCATCAAGAGCGTTGAGTCGTTGGGCTGACTGGCCTGCCAGATTAGATCTTTCGTCTCTAAGATTTGGTTTTGGTTCGTCCGTATAGGCAGGTTGAGCATAAAGTCACCAGGAGCGAAGAGTCGCACCTGTGTGCTATCATAGCTCTGATAGTCTGCCAGCTCTGCCGAGAGTGGCATAGCCCCCTGTGTGGAGAAGGTGACGCACAGCTTTTCGTTTTCTAGCGTGTACTCCTCAGCCGGCTGATTCATCAGCTTGCTAAAGGCATAGAGCGAGTCGATAGAAGGTACTTGCGCTATGTCAGCACTAGCCTGACTATCCTCTGCGGAGGCTACAGCTGTATTTGTCTCGACCTGAGTGGTATCAGTCGTAGAGATAGGAGTAGAAGCAGGCGTCTGCTTAGGGAGTAGGAAGACTGAGTAGACGACGATGACCACGCCAATCAGAATGATACCTATGAGGTTTGATTTATTCATCTAAAGTATAGAGTATATCGTGTATAAAAGAAACTGCTCGAGATGTGCGCCCCTATCGACCGCTAATTGCTGAGATAAAGGCCATAAAGATAGGACTAGGCTGCAAGACCGTACTGCTGTACTCTGGGTGGTACTGCACACCTATGTACCAGGGGTGTCCCTCTAGCTCTAGAGCCTCGACGAGACCTGTCTCAGGATTGGTACCTACGCACTTAAAGCCAGCCTCCTCAAAAGCGGTACGATACTGACTGTTGAACTCATAGCGGTGTCTATGTCTCTCCGAGATCAGTTGCTTGCCATAAGCAGCTGCCAGCTTAGAGCCCTCCTTCAGTTCGCACTCATAGGCACCTAGTCGCATAGAGGCTCCTAAGTCTGATATAGCTTTCTGCTCATCCATCAGATCGATGATCTTATTGGTTGCTGTCGGCTTGATCTCGGTCGTGTTGCAATCCTCTAGACCCAGTACGTTTTGGGCAAACTCAATCGCCATACACTGCATACCTAGGCAGATGCCGAGCGTCGGGATCTGATGCGTACGGGTATACTCTAGGGCGATCAACTTACCCTCTACACCCCTCGAGCCAAAGCCTGGAGCCACCACTACCCCATCGTAACCGCTTAGTAGCTTCTCCACATTGTCCTTTGTGATGCTCTCGCTATGTATCGAGGTTAGCTTGAGCTTGCGATCATGATACACACAGCTCTGGAGCAGTGCCTCGTCGATAGACTTGTAGGCATCCTGTAGCTCTACATACTTACCCACGAGAGCGATGTGTAGCTCCTTGGTAGCCGACTTCATACGGTGGACAAAGTTGCGCCACCCCTCCAGTTTAGGCGTCTCGCCTACCTCTAGACCAGCTTGCTGGATCACCTGACGATCTAGCCCCTGCTCCTGTAGGAGTAGCGGTATCTCATAGATTGAGGGCATATCGATACTCTGGAAGACACTCTCCTTAGACACATTACAGAAGAGCGCCACCTTGTCTAGCAAGTCTTCGCTCAGCTTATGCTCCGTACGAAGTACCAAGATGTCGGGCTGTATACCCTCCTCTTGGAGCTGCTTGACCGAGTGCTGCGTAGGCTTCGTCTTGTACTCCTTGGCTGCTGCGATAAAGGGGACATAAGTCAGATGGACGCAGACGCAGTGGTTCTTGAGCTCCCACTTGAGCTGACGGACGCTCTCCAGAAAGGGAAGCGACTCGATGTCTCCGACCACACCACCTATCTCTGTGATGACAAAGTCGTAGTGATGCTTGAGTCCTAGACGACGTACGCTCCGCTTGATCTCGTCTGTGATGTGCGGGATCACCTGTACCGTCTTACCGAGGTAGTCTCCGTGGCGCTCCTTATTGATCACGCTCTGATAGATACGTCCCGTGGTGATGTTGTTCTCCCGGGAGGTACGGATATTGAGAAAGCGCTCATAGTGTCCCAAGTCCAGATCCGCCTCATGACCATCTTCCGTCACATAGCACTCGCCATGCTCGTATGGGTTGAGCGTACCTGGGTCAATGTTTATATACGGATCAAACTTCTGTATCGTAACCTTGTACCCACGAGCTTGAAGCAATTTGCCAAGGCTGGCGGCTACAATGCCCTTGCCAAGCGAGGAGACCACGCCTCCCGTCACAAAGATGTATCGTGTATCGGTCATAACTATGCTATATAATATAGAGGTATCATACCCCATTAAACTGAAGTCTGTGCAAAGGTACTAAATAGTGACCACTACGACCTCACCATTTATATAGAAATCTGCACACCCCCACACCTGACGATGACATCTCCACGTGAGAAATCTCAAATCTCCACGTGAAAAATGAAAATTCCCCACGTAGGGGCAAAACGATTCCTCCGAAGTTTCATTTCGTCCCTACGTAGGGAGCATTTCGTCCCTACGTGGGGATTATTTTGTTCCTACGTAGGGATTTAGAAATCCCCACGTGGGGATCGACATTTTCTGCCTGCCAAGTGTCGTGATGCTCCGACAGGCATCAGGATGGCTTCCCCTTGATGAGACAATGCTATCACAAAAAAATGTACATTTGCCTACGGGTAGCCACTCTTGATGGAGGTCTGGCGCCTAAACATCTCTAGATAGCACAACTCCTAATCACATACGACTATGAAAAGAACTACGCTGCGAACCCTTATGACGACTAGCTGGATACTACTCCTCACGCTCTGCGTCTCGACTCCTCATCTACTTGCTCAGGAGGACAATCTACTGCTATCGATACAGATCCAGTCTGCACAAAATGCGCGACAGGCTCTCAGACTGGCAGGTGTGAGCAATAAGCTGTGGATAGACTTCGGTGATGGCTCTGGTAAGCAACAGTTTGCCGTACCCGACGAGGTGCCTGAAGATCTGAACCAACTCAAGGAGATCCCGTTTACAGTGCGACAAGCGAATCCGACCATCAAGGTGTACGGAGCGGGTATACGCGCTTTCGGCTTCTTCCGTACTGGCTCTATCCTAGACCTTCAGCTAGTCAAGACGGACGATTTACAGGTACTAGCTCTGGACAATACACATCTAGCTAGCTTGGATCTCAGCGGCTGTCCCAACTTAGAGGTGCTCCAGTGCTTTGGCAATTTCGAGCTCACCGCTCTTGACCTCTCTCACTGTCCTAAGCTTAAGGAGCTACAGATACAGTACACGGGTCTCAAGAGTATCGATCTAACGCCTTGTAAGGAGCTTGAAGTCTTTCTTGCTTTCAAAAGTCTACTAGAAGAGGTACACCTTGGATCTCATCCCAAGCTATGGTACTTCAAGGCTGATGAGGCGCACATTCGCTCACTCGACTTGTCGGGTTGCCCTGCGCTACAGCTCCTACATATGAACACGAACAATCTCTCGAGCTTGACTCTGCGGGGCAATGTCTCTCTGTCAGATATGCAGCTGGGCGAAAACAAGCAACTCGCCAGAGCCGACTGGAGCGAAGCACCTGCACTACGCTCGCTCTACCTAGACCAGACGGCGGTCGCTCAGCTAGACCTCAGGGCTCTACACCAGCTAGAGATCTTACAGGCACAGCAGTCTCAGCTGGAGATGGTTAAGGTGAGCGATCGGGCACACTTTAGCAAGATGATGCTATGGGGCAACAAGCTATCGGCGTGCGCACTAGACACCCTCTATGCTACGCTGGCTCCTCTGCCAGCTGGCGATCAAGATACGATCTACCTACGGGCCACGGCAGACTTTACTAATCCTGGTCTAGAGACTTCGCGTACGGAGATTGCTAAAAACAAGGGCTACCTCCTCCTAGACATTATGAGCCTTGAGGAGCTGGTCGGTGACGCTACTGGTTGCCCAGGGAGCAACGTAGGGATGGAGTACATCCCCCACGTTACGGAGCAGTGTCTCATCGCTATCGATGAGCAGAGACGCTATCGCATTAATGCGGCTCTAGGCGTGAGTTCGATCTCTATCTATGATGCTCAGGGGCTACTGCTCCTAGAGCAACTAGCCTCTACGACAGAGCTAGACCTCTCTAGGCTCCCAGCTGGGCAGTACATCGTACTGGCCACTGCTCTTACTGGTCAGACCTATGGTCAGATGCTAATCCTCTAGTTGTGATCACGCTATGAATAAGACTTTAATACATCTCTTCGTGGCCCTTCTCCTGGCCTGGGCTACCTTGTCGCTCGTGGGTTGCCACGCTGATCCTAAACCTACGAGAGAGGATCCGAGCAAAGAGGGGGAGCATGAGGGAGAAGGTGAAAATCCTGATACCATACCCGACACCGTAAAGGTTACGCCACAAGCCTTCTTTATGCCTCTGCTACGCTTTGGCGAGCAAGTGTCTCCGACTGAGTTAGACGAGTGGAGTACGCTAGTGGGAGCGACCCTAACCGCTTCAGATGCTGAGGCAAGGCATTACGCTCTGCCTACGGACACGCTAGAGGCTATGATTCTTCAGACTCCTCGAGGCATCTACAGAGAGATGACACTCATCGTGCCGCATCATCCTTTTGGAGCAGAGCGTAGCTTCTTGAGCTTCTTGCGAGGGGAGGGCTTTCGGCAAAGTCAGCTCTATCCATACCTTTGGTTTGACCAAAAGCGTGGACTATGGTTGGAGTACTACGCCGACGAGACTGCTAGAGAGGATATTCACTACTATGCGGGTGCTGTGCTGACCGACTTCTCGCTCGCCTTTACTCAGCTCTGCAAGGATGTCTCTCGTCGGGAGGTGCGCGAGCAGCTAGCGACTCAAGGGTATCAGTACAATAAGGAGGCGAGCGACCTCTACAAGCTTGTCTTCGACCGAGCTGAGAGCGACTGGCCTCGGGTGGTGGTCTACTACGACAAGAGCAATGAGCAACCTGCTCAGGTGCAGATGCTAGCACGTGATCGATACGTACTGCACAGCCCGACGATTCAGAAGCGTCTCGAGGAGCAGGGCTTTTATGTCAATACGAAGCGACACAGCTACGAGGCTTTTAGCTACATTCATAACGATATGGAGCTACAAGTGGATCTCTACATGAGCGAAAAGCCCGCTCAGAGCAAGACGCCTGGAGGACTCATCATCTCCTACCATGTGAACCCGAATGCGCCAGTTCAAATAGAACATATAGACTTCCCCAGCTTTCAGTGGGGCGCTACGCAGGAGGAGCTAGAAGCTTTTGAGAAGGAGCGTGGTCGCATACCGCAAATGTTTATGGGGGTACTCAACGTGCCAACGGGTGATCCAAACTTCCCTCGTCACGCTTACTACTTCGATGGTAATGGTAAGTACATCTTCTCAGAGACTCAGGTCTCACGCCCTGCGGTCATCAAGGATAAAGCTTTTGTACAGCTGATGCGCGATGCGGGCTTTGACTTCGATAGTGAGCAGGACGGGAAGATCAAATACTTCAACGACTTCCAGCATATCGTCGCAATCATCGACCTCACGGCTCCTAGCCTCGGTATCACCTACCGTCCACTCGGTGGGTAACGGGCTAGAGACTCCTAGGCTAAGTTTCACGGCAAAAA
Organism: uncultured Porphyromonas sp.; assembly: GCA_900546675.1. Taxonomy (GTDB): domain Bacteria; phylum Bacteroidota; class Bacteroidia; order Bacteroidales; family Porphyromonadaceae; genus Porphyromonas. The sequence continues at coordinate 20,174 of URDQ01000025.1, forward strand.
CGAGTTTTGGGGCGTTTGCCCCAAAACTCGTTTTTGCCGTGAAACTTGGGTCAACAGACCATAAAGAGCTGGCTACTCTTCTTCAGTATCGCTTGTCTCCCTCTCCCTGTAGATCAGCATCGCTGAGGGTACCCAGTTGGAGAGACTAGCGCCCTGTGAACCTCCAAAGATAGCTGTAGAGTACTTGATATCAATGACCTCTATATTATTCTCGGCGATGAAGTTGTTGATCAAACTGTCCAGTTTATCGCTGCTACCAGTACAATCTCTTGATAGGGGAATGAATGTCTTGACCTTGATTGCTGTCATGATTGTAAGAGTTTATTCGTTATAATAAGTCGATGTGATTTCGGAGAGAGGATGATCCTTTGTCGACAAAGCGGAATGGGTAAGCGCCCCGTCCAACTTTGCCCCCTAATCCTTTAATAGGTACGGGCATCCTCTCTCTAGACCAATCCTATAGCTTGTTACGCCAGTGATCAATCATAGCGGTTAGGAACTTCTTGCGCTGAGGATCTGCAATGCTCGCAAAGGGCGCAGCACCGATGTCCTTTAGAGCTTTTGCAATCTGCTCATCAATCTTGCTTTTCCGACTCTTATCTCCTTTTATAGGAGGCGTTGGCTTGACATGGTTAATGAGCATCTTATACTCACCCTCGGTCAGCAGGAGTGAGAAGTTGCCGCCCTCCAGCTTGCCCATCCACCATAGGTAAGCATCTAGTATGTCAAACTGCTGTAGACCACAGAATAGAGCTGTAGACCCTGCACCAAAGATCTCCTCTCTCAGCTCATTGAGCGCTGAGATGTACTCTCCGATGCTTCCTGATTGTAGCGTTTGAGCAGTCTGGGGCTTTAGACCCAGAGCACTCATCACCTTACGATACGATTCTCTAGCTAGTCTGTCATATATGGGGAAGCCAAGCGGGTATCTCTTCGTGTCCATCATCATGCAGTAGTAGGCATACTTACTAATGAGGGACTTGAGGGTGGCTCCTGGCATCCCAATCTTCTGAATCCCATACGACGCCTCAAAGAAATCCTTACCTATGGTCGTTGGCTTACCTAGGTTTTGCAAAACGATGTCATAGAAGTAGTCATTGGGCAACTTTCCACTCTTACCAGCGAACTGCGTGGTCTCATCAATAATCCTCTCCGCCAGTCGCTCCAGCGAGAAGTAACTATAGGCGGCATTCGTAGAGTAGTAAGAGTTGAGGACTACAAGACGCAAGAGTATATGCTCCTGAGCCTGCCCTTGAACCGGTACCTGAATCCGACTTTGACCTTGACCATAACCTTCTTCTCCGCGAAATAGCCTCGATATGATCGCCCGCTGATTATTGTACGGGAGACCTTTCGTATCAATCTCTCCTCCATTCTTTGTGATGGTCTGCGCTAGGAGCGTCATGACGTCTCTAATCTCTGATGCTGTTGTTTTCATTCCGAATCTGTATTAAAGATGCGTGTTTGTTATTGATTAGTCGGTAAGCTTTGCTCCTATATAAAAGAACACCATTTATATAAGACTCTCTGAGTCCTAGTAGTACTCACGCAGTCAGAGCCATGTGGGCAATTACTGGTTGTTACTTTTCTTTTGAGGGAGATACCCTATAACAGGTAATGTTCTACACAAAGATAAAACTTTATTTCAAGTCGTGCAAGAGATTAGAAATTAGGGATTAGAAGTTAGAGATTAGAAATTAGAGGTTAGAGGCGAGACTTGTAGCCCGTGTAGGGACACACGAGACGAGTAACGGCTGTAGGGACGCACGATCTGTGCGTCCGTTGTGTCAAAGGTTTTGGTGTTAGGGCTTTAACGGGAACGGATGCCCTCCGGCTGAACACTACCGTGCGTCCATACAAAGGGCTACTCGTCACGCTGTGATACAAAGGGCTACTCGTTACGTTGTTGTGCAATAAGACGAGTGCCGGTAACGAAGGTAGCGACCGCTAGCGGTCGGACGAATCATAGCCCCTAGTCGGAGGAGCAAAGCTCCGAACGACTGGGGGGAGAAGGAAGCCGCACGAAACAAACGACCTCCCCTATGCGGGAGGTAGGATTGGGACTGTATCCCCGTCTAGTCCGACCCTCAAGGGGTCGATAAATCAGGAGACGTCTAGCGTCCGTGGGTCGTTCGGGGCTGTTGCCCCTTCGACCCACGGCTATGATTCGTCGAACCTCTCACGAGGTCCTTCTGTGTGCGTCTGTTGTAGAACGACATAACGACTCCTGTAGGGACGCACGGATAGTATCTAGCGGGATGGCGCGTAGATTCAACTATCAAATGCAACTGAATTGGTTTCATCGAGCTTCTGATAA